>CALMAQ010000200.1 GCA_937859745.1 uncultured Verrucomicrobiota bacterium
GGGTCCGCCCCCCCACCCGCGCAGGCCCCGAGGCCGAGCGCGAGCAGACAGGCAGCAGTGCCGTGCAACAGGAAACGGGAGGCGGATTTGATCTTCATGCGTAGAATTCGCGCCACTCCTCCCGGCTGCATGTACGCCGACCTGCGGCATCTCGGGTTCAGACCGTGGCACAGGCGCAGGTCCACAGGTCGCCGTACCGTTCTACTGCCCGTGCCACGACGCTCTCGGCCGCGGTGGCCTCGGTGAGCACGGCAACCATCGTCGAGCCCGAGCCGGACATCAACGCGCCTGCCACCTCGGGCTGCGTCCGCAACCACGTTTTGATCTCCGGAAGAAGAAGATATTTTTCGAAGACCGGCCGTTCGAGGTCGTTGACCATCACGCCCCAACCGAAAGTCTGCGGGTCATAATCCACTCCCGGCAGTTCGCGCGAGCGCGCCCATCGTTGGTAGGCCCAGGGTGTAGGCACAGGGAAAGACGGCTTGAGCAGCAGCAGCGGGATGGAAAGTGGCAATGCGGTCGGTTGCACGCGCTCGCCGCGCCCCCGGCACACCGCGGCGCTTCGATAGACAAAAAAGGGCACGTCCGAGCCGAGTTCCGCCGCCATCGCCGCCAGCTCGGAAATACTCAGGCCGACCGAGAAATGATCGTTGAGCGCGAGCAGCACCGTGGCGGCATCGCTGCTGCCGCCCCCGAGGCCCGCACCGTGGGGGATGTTCTTTTGCAGCCCCAGGCGGATTGGTGGCAAGTCGATGGAGGCGCGGGCGCGGAAAAGTTCCGCCGCTTTGAAGGCCAGGTTGTCGAGCCCCGTGGGCAGCGTGGGGTCGGAACAGACCAACTCGGAGGCGGGGCCCCCGGGAGCAACAGCGGCGGCCGGCTCCAGCGTCAACTCGTCCGCCAGATTCAACGGCACCATCAGCGTTTCGAGTTCGTGGAAGCCGTCGTCGCGGCGGCCGAGCACCCGCAAAGAAAGGTTGATTTTAGCGGGGGCGAGCCATTTCATAACGGAAGAGCCATCTCATTTTGTGACAACTTCATCCGCCGCAACAGACAAAATCATCCTCCCGCTCGACGTGACCGACGAGGCCGCCGCGCTGCGCCTGATTGAGCGGCTGGGGGACGCCATCGCCTTCTACAAGGTGGGTCTGGAGCTTTTCACGCATTGCGGGCCCGAGGGCACGCGGCGCATCCGCGCGGCCATCCGGGCAGCGAACCCGGAGCGCGGGGGTTTGTTCCTCGACCTGAAGTTCCACGACATCCCCAACACGGTGGCGGGAGCGGTGCGCTCGGCCGCGGCGCTCGAGGCCGACCTTCTGACGATCCACCTCGGTGGGGGCGGCCGGATGATCGCCGCCGCCGCAGCCGAGGCCCCTGCGGGGACGTTGATCCTAGGCGTCAGCGTCCTGACAAGCAGCGACGAGGGCACGCTGCGCGAAACCGGGGTGGCGGACACGGTGAACGCCCAGGTCCTGCGCCTGGCCCGTCTCGGCGTGGAAAATGGCCTCCGGGGTATCGTCGCCAGTCCGCACGAGACCGCCCCGTTGCGGCGGGAGTTCGGTCGCGCCCTGACCATCGTCACGCCGGGAGTTCGCCCCGCGTGGTCCGGCGGCGACGACCAACGCCGCACGATGACACCTTCCGAGGCGGTGCGCGCGGGTTCGGATTATTTGGTGATCGGCCGTCCCATCACGGCCAGCGCCGACCCGCGCGAGGCAGCGGCCCGCATCATCGAGGAACTGGCAGACGCCGCCTGATGCTCCCCGCCCGTGCCGGACCGTCTTCATCCGTGGTGAACCACCCTCCGCGTGCGCCGTTGCCGTTCGTGTCGTTGACCGTCATCGACGACCATACCCCTCGCCCCGCCGGGTTGAACATGGCGCTTGACGAAGTGCTGCTCGTCAGCGTGGACGACGCGGTAATCCTGCGCTGCTATCGTTGGTCGGTGCCCAGCGTTTCGTTCGGATGCTTTGGCCCGGTTACCCACGTGCGGCGTGACCATCCCGGCCGCTCCCTGGTGCGCCGCTGGACCGGCGGCGGGATCGTCGAGCACACGGCCGATTTCACCTTCTCGCTGCTCGTGTCCCGGCGGCAGCCGCTGGCAGCCATCCGTGCCCGCGACTCGTATGGGCTGGTTCACGAGGCGGTTGGCGGGGCGCTTTCCCGGGCGGTCGTCGGGGCGGTGTCCGCGGCTTCGCCCCCCCGGCCGTCCACGGATGTTCGTGATGCCTCTCATCTCCAACCCTGCTTCGCGCATCCAGTGGCGCACGATCTTCTGGTCGGCGGCCGCAAGGTGGCCGGAGGAGCCCAACGCCGGACCCGGCATGGAATGCTCCACCAGGGCAGCATCCAGGGTTTGTTCGGCGCGGGCGGGCCAGACGAGTCGATGCGCCGCACCTTGAGCCACGCCCTCGCCGCGGCCCTGGGTCGTACTACTACTGCCCGGCAGATCACGCCGGATGAACTGGCGAGAGCGGCGGAGCTGGCGGGACGAAAGTACGATTCACCGGCGTGGACGGAACGCTTCTAGGCTAGCGCTTCAGCGGCAGTACCCGGCGCACGCTCGTCCGCGGCGTCACCACGAAGGCGACGGGGGCGGGCCGGTATTCCATGATGTCGAGCGCCCGGAAGCGGTACAGCAAGAGATAGGCGGCTTCCGCGGCAATTCCCATGCCCTTGGCGATCATGGGCAGATTGAGCCTTGCGCCGACGCGGCGGGCAAATTCCTTTTTCGTCGGCGTCAACTCCAGGAAGTTCAGCAGCGACTGGCCCTGCCGCGTGAACACCGGTGTACCGACGAGGCCCTTGTGCCTCGCGGTAGCCGCAATGTCTTCAAAGGTGAGACCGCGCAGGACAGCGAGCAGCCGTTCGTCCGTGGGCTCGCGCCTCGGTTCGAGCCGCAACGCGAAGCCCGGCAGCGCATCCAGACGCACGAACTCACGCCGCGGCGGCGGGGCACGCAGTTCCCAGATCTGTGCGAAAAGCCGCTGACCGAACTGGTGCAAGAGGTCCACCGCGGCGGCTTTCGATAGCAACCCGCGTGAACCCTAAGTCAGGAAAAGCGGCACGCCGGTCGCTCGCTGCTCCTCCACCGCCGCCTCCAAGGTAGCCGGGCTGACTTTGGCTGGCAGCACCTGCGAAGCGCCGACGCTGTACGCTCCGCATCCCGGGTCGTCACGACCACGAGCTTGCCCGCCTCGAAACGTACGTCCATCAACAATCGGTCCCGCCGGAACACGGAAAGCACGCCGCTGGCGTGTTCAGAGGCGACCTGGAGCAACGCTGCCCGCAACGAGGCTGACCCCTTGGGCGAACGCTGGACCCGTTGCCGGTCCGCCTCGTCCAGCGAGACGGACCGGGTATCGCGGGTGCTTCGGGTGTCGATGCCGCCGGGGGCCGGTTCCTGAACGGGGGACGGCTCTGCTCCCGGCGCGGCGTCCGCCATCCCGGGCCGGTCCACGAGCACGCCGTCGAAGCCGGCTCGCTCCCCGAGTCGGCGGCGGCTGCCTGCGAGCCCGCCATCCTGACGCCCGGCGCTCAGGATGGCGTTGACCGAAGACAGCAGTTGCTCCGGGGTGAAAGGCTTTGACAGGAGCTCAACGACGTTGCGCGGTAATGCACCCGGAGCGGGCGGCGGTACCCCGCGCCGCGTCAGCAGGATCACCGGGATCGATGCCGTCCGTGGCTCGTCGAGCAGACGCTGGCATCATTCCGCTTTCGCCGTCCCGGCCAGTTGGGCATCGACCAAGATCAAGGTGGGACAGGCCGCGCACGCCCGGGCAAAACCTTCGGTCGCGCGGGTGGCAATCACCACCTCGCACTGCTCAGGCCTCCTGCCCGGTCAAGAATTTACCCCAGTGAAAGACGGGCTTCTTGGATTCGAACTTGACTCATTTAGAGCCGAACACTTTCTCAAGTTCGATTGTCACCCTTGTGCCTTCGCGAACGAGCATTCTCAGAATTGTGGTGGTCAAACTCCGGCGCGATCCAGCATCGAGCCAACCACTTTCTCCGCCTCGAACCACTCACGGGCGATTTCGGAAGCCGCACGGCTGTGCGCGGTGTAATCCGCGTTGATTTGCCGGACCGCTTCCGCCGCTTCCTCCAGCGACGCGAACGCGAACACCCCCCCCCGCCCGCCATAGAGACGGCTGAAACCCGTTTCCTGGGTGATCACCGGTCGCCCGGCAGCCAGATAACAGGCGCTGCGATCACTGAACCAACCCGTGTGCAGTCGCACATACTGATCCTTCGCCACCGTGAATTCGCCCTTCGCTGCCCGGATGTAATCGACGTATGCGTGGTGGTCCACGCTGATCGCGTCGGGCGACACGATCCGCCAGCCCTCCTGCCGGAACGCTTCACCGAGCGCCGGGTCTTTGAAGGTGGTAGCGAGTTCAAAGGGTTCGCCACAAACGCATGGCGCGGACCGAAACCTCTCAAACTCAGGCAGTTTGCTCCACAGGTAGGTCTCGCCGCGCCAAGCGATATCCTTCTTCCCACCCGTGGCCAGGTTGGCGATGGAGGTAAATCGCCGACCGGTCATCCCGGCCGCGCGGTCCTCCCGCCAGAAGTCTGTCACGACGGGCTGCCGGGTAGGAAGCCATGCCAGACCGTGCAGCGGCACGGGGAATTCGGGGCGGCCGACGTTCTCCCCGAAAGTGAAACGGGCGCAGTGACGTGCCAGGAAGGCCCGCGTCGGTTCCGAGCCGAGGTCCACCTTGATCTGCTCGACGGCGGGGTCGCTTTCGACGTAGATGATGCGCTCGCTCCGCAGGAGATCGTCGTTCAACTCATGCGAGCCGCAGATGTTGAGCAGCGCGTCCGCCTCTGCGTACAGGGTGTTGAGGAAACCGCGGGAGAGGCCCGCACTCTGTTCCGGCGATTTGTAGCGGGGCGAGAACGCCCACCGCCCCTCGAAGTCGAACTCCCCCGCGAGCCTGGCCAGGATGCTGGCGGCGTAGCTGTAATCCTCCGTGACCGTTTGGAGCACCGGATCGTAGGGAACCCTGGAAGTGTCCTCGACGTAATAAACTTCGTGGCCGAGGCGTTGCAGGCCGACGATGTAGTGGATGTGCTGCCAGATGACTCCCGCGATGGGACAGTTGGCCATGAAGCCGAGCACGGCGATTTTCTTTCGGCGGTTCATCGGCGGTCAGGCTCCGGGGGGGGGACGTTGGCGCAAGCAGTCGGCGAGGCAGCTTCGACGCCGTAGTTGCCCGAGCGGAACAACCCGGCGTAGACCCCGCCGAGCCGGAGGAGGTCCGTGCCCGCCCCGGTTTCGGCCACCGTGCCGTCCTGCAAGACGACGATTCGGTCGAGGTGGTGGACCGTGGCCAGGCGGTGTGTGATGATGAGCGTGGTCCGGCCGCTCATCAACTCTTCGAGGGTGTCCATGATCGCCCGCTCGGTGGAAGGATCCAGCGCGCTGGTCGGTTCGTCGAGCAGCAGGATGGGCGAATCCTTCAGGAAAGCGCGCGCGATGCCGATGCGCTGGCGCTGGCCCACGCTCAGGTGGCCGCCGCGTTCTCCCACGGGGCTGTCGTACCCCTTGGGCAGCTTGGCGATGAAACCGGCCGCCTGGGCGCGCTCAGCAGCGCGGACGATTTCCGCTTCCGTGGCGTCAGGGCGGCCGTAGGCGATGTTCTCGCGGATGGTCGTCGAGAAGAGCAGGGTGTCCTGCAACACGAGGCTGATCTGGCCCCGGAGGGATTTCTTCGTCACGCTCCGCAGATCGTGCCCGTCCAACAGGACGCGCCCGGCCGTGGGGTCGTAGAAACGCGGCACCAGCGAGAGCAGCGTGCTCTTGCCCGCGCCGGTTCCCCCGACAAAGGCCACCTTCTGCCCCGCCCGGATGTCGAGCTCGATACCCCGCAAGATCGGGTGGTCCGCCGCGTAGCCGAAATCCACTCCCTCGAAGCGGATGTCCCCGCGCGCCGCGGTCAACACGGTGGCATCCGGACGGTCGCTGACATCGTTGGCATGGTCCAACACCTCGAAACAACGTTGCGCGCCCGCCGTCGCCCCTTCCAACGCCCAGGCCGTCTGCGTTAGGGCTTCGATGGGCCCATAAAGCATGGCCAGGTAGCTGATGAAGACGGTCAGCGTTCCGAGACTCAGCTGTCCATTCAGGACGTGCAGCGTGCCTAGGTAGATCATTGCCGCCGTGCCCAGCGCCATGAGGGTGTTGACAACCAGGGCGCTGCGGACGTTGGTCATCGTGAGCTTGAGGTTCGCCGTGAGGCTTTCGCCTGCCTGCACCCGGAACTGGTCGACGGCGGCCTGTTCCTGCCCGAAGGCATGGACGACCTTGATGGAACTCAACCCTTCCTGCGCTAGGGTCAGCACGGCGCTCTCCTTCTCCTGGATCGAAGTGGAGTCGCGCCGGATGCGCGCCGAGTAGTGACAGATGGCCCAGATGACCAACGGCACGATGGAGACCGATAGCAACGTCAGCACCCAATCGAGCCTGAGCATGATGGCGAAGATGCCCAGGAGTGTGGTGCAGGAACCGAAGATGTTGGTGAACCCGCGGTTGTAGATGGTCTGGATGCTTTGGGAATCGTACGCGACGCGGAAGGAGGAATCGCTGGACCGTCGGGCGTCGTGGAACTTCAGCGGCAGGCTTTGGAGGTAGGCGAACAGGTCGGTCCGCAGTTTGAGCAAAGCCTGCAAGCCGACGCGCACGAACAGGAAATTGCTCCACAGGGCCAGCAAACCGGAAGCGAGCGTGACCGCCACCAAGAAAACGCACAGGGCCAGGACCGTGCGCGGCGCGCCGCCCAACGCAGCCACGAAGGCCGCCTCCCGCGGCGTCGCGGAACGCGCGAGGATGCTATCGACGATGACACTGAACGGCCACGGCTTGAGCAGGTTCAGCACGATGGTGACGAGGGAAATACCTAGCGCCAGCGCCGTTGGCGGGAAAAACGGCCGAAAGTACACGAGGACGCGCCGATAGAGGAACATGATGAGCGGAGGACGGAGCGGGCGTCGGTGGTGCGTGGCTTTCCCGCGCAAATTCAAGCTCTGGCGTCGCGGAGAGTGCCAGCAAAATTACCTGAGAGCTGCAACGTGGGGGTTGCGCGAGACTGGCTTCTCTGTAACCCTGCCCGCCACCACCCCCGCGCCGGTCGCCCGGACCAGACACCCTCGTTAAGACGCATACCCGGCAAACTTCTTCAATCATGATGCATCACCTCTTGGAAGTCTGGTATGGCTGGGTCGAACATGGCGGTTATTGGGGTATCGCCCTGCTGATGGCGATGGAAAGCTCCATCATCCCCGTGCCGAGCGAGATCGTCATCCCACCGGCCGCCTTCCTGGCCGCCCAGGGACAGTTGAGCTTTCCCGGCGTGATCCTTGCGGGCACGGCGGGGTCCTACCTCGGCTCGGCGGCGTCCTACTGGCTCTCGCTCTGGATCGGCCGTCCCTTGATCCTGCGTTATGGCCGGTACTTCCTCCTAGGCGAAGACAAGATCGCCCGCGCCGAAATCTGGCTGCAACGGTACGAGGCAGGCGGCATTTTCTTTGCCCGCCTGTTGCCAGTGATCCGCCACCTGATTTCCATTCCGGCGGGCCTGGTTCGGATGAACTTCACCGTGTTTTCCGCGGTGACGATCGCCGGCGCGGCGATCTGGTGCAGCTTCCTCGCTTATCTCGGCGACAGGCTCTACCACCTGCAACCCGACCTGATCCAGAAGCCCGAAGCGTTGGAGCAGTTGGTCAAGCACCAGTCACTTTCAATCATCGCGGTCATCTTCATCGCAGCGATCCTTTACTTTGTCATGCTGCGCCTCTCCACCAGGAAGTCAGAAGCCGCGTAGGGGCGGCGAATGCTGGCACGGATGTTTCTCGTCAGGTTCTTAGTCAGGGAATTCTGCGACAAAAGTGTCAGTTGGTGGACACTTTTGTCACAAAGTTCGGGGGAGTTTCTTCCAGGAAATGCAGCCATAAAACGCGGTTCTACTCTGGAAACTTGTCCTGCGGATCAGTTGGCACCGCGCTTGCTTTTGAACGCTACGCCAATCGACAACGTCTGAACAAACCAGCCCGCACAATTTTTTATGAAAAAGCAAGACCGCAAGCTTCACCGCCACACCATGAACTTGGGTGACCTGATCATGACCGTCAGCTCCTGCGCCAAGAACAGCCGTGAGACGGTTGCGACGGTTGCCGACCTGCTGGCGAGCGGGCGCGTCCTCCTCCATGCGAACGGGCATGCATCCCGCGCTCAGGTAGTCCGCTAGACCGAACTACCTTCCCAAATCTTCCGCCAGTTGGAAGATCTCCGCCCGGAGATCATTTCAACTGGCGTTTGCATTTTAAGAGCAGAGCAAGTTTCCTTCCGGTCCCATGATCAGCCGTTATTCGCGTGCGCCGATGCGCGACCTGTGGTCGGAGGATCGCAAGTTCGCCATTTGGCTCGAAATCGAAGTCCTCGCGTGCGAGGCCTTGGCCGAGATAGGACAGATTCCGCAAGAGGATGCGGTGACTATCCGCAGCAAGGCGCGGTTTTCTATCGACGAGATCAACGAGATCGAGAAGCGAACCCAGCACGACGTGATCGCGTTCCTTGAAAACGTCGCGTCGTACGTCGGACCGGCGGCGCGCTGGATCCACCAGGGCCTGACCTCCTCAGACGTGCTGGACACCACGCTTGCTGTCCAGATGACCAGCGCATGCGACCTGCTGCTTGCTGGCCTGAAGCTTCTTCGCTCCGCGGTTGCTGACCGGGCTCGCGAGTTCAAGGACGTGCCCATGATCGGCCGCAGCCACGGCATCCACGCCGAGCCCGTGACCTTTGGGCTGAAACTGGCGCTGATGTACGACGAGTTCGGTCGCGCCGAGGAGCGGCTGGGGCAAACGCGCGAGCGCATCAGCGTGGGCAAGCTCTCCGGGGCGGTCGGCACCCACGCCCATCTCGACCCGCGCGTGGAGGAGCAGGTCTGTACCCGCTTGGGCCTGAAGGCCGCGGTCCTGAGCACGCAGGTCATCCAGCGGGACCGCCACGCCGAGTTTTCGACGATCTTGGCCCTCATCGCTTCGAGCATCGACCGCTGGGCAACCGAGTTCCGGCACCTCCAACGCACGGAAGTGCTCGAAGTGGAGGAGTTTTTCGGCGCGGGCCAGAAAGGCAGTTCCGCCATGCCGCACAAGCGCAACCCCATTACCGGGGAGCGGCTGAGCGGCCTCGCCCGGGTGCTCCGGGGCAACGCCGTGGCCGCTCTCGAAAACGTCGCTCTCTGGCACGAGCGCGACATCAGCCATTCGAGCGTGGAGCGGATTATCCTGCCCGATTCCTGCACGCTGCTCGACTATATGCTCGACAAGCTGCGCGGCCTCGTCACCGGTTTGATCGTCTACCCGGAGCACATGGAACGTAACTTGGAGTTGACCAAGGGCCTATACCACAGCCAGACGATTCTCCTGGAATTGACGCGCCGGGGCCTCGAACGCAAAACCGCTTACGAGGCCGTGCAACGCGCTGCCATGCGGACCTGGCGCGGCGGTCAGTCACTGGCGGCGAACTTGCGCGGCGAACCGGAAGTTACCGCCGTGCTCACCGCAGAAGAGATCGACCGGCTCTGCTCGCTGGAGCCTCACTTGCGCCACGTGGATGACACCTTCCGCCGCCTTGGTTTGCTCTGAGTTCCCTACCCCTAAGGAATCGCTGATTTAAGCGTAGGCGGTGGCTGGGGAAGTTTGGTAGGCTCGCGGGCATGGGCAAGCAGAAGGTGACACGGCGCGAGCGGTTTCTGGACGAGATGGAGCAGGCCGTGCCGTGGGCACGACTGGTGGCCTTGATCCAGCCGTTCTATCCGCAGAGCAAGCGGTGCCGCCCACCGTTGGGAGTCGAGTTGATGCTGCGCGTGTACTTTTTGCAGCAGTGGTACGCGCTGGCGGATGAGGCCTTGGAAGATGCCATCCATGATAGCCGTGCCATGCGCGCCTTTGTCGGCGGTGACATCGTGCCCGATGTCACCACTTTGCTTGGCTTTCGCCACCTGCTCGAAGCGCACGATCTGACCCGCCAACTCTTTGCCGAGATCAACGCCGTGCTCTCCGAGCGCGGGGCGTTTTTGCGTGAGGGCACCATCGTGGTGGATGCGACCATCATCGCGGCGGCCCCCTCCACCAAAAACAAAGCGAAGGCACGCGCCCCCGAGATGCACCAGACCAAGAAAGGCAACGCGTGGCACTTCGGGATGAAGGCGCACATCGGCGTGGACCTGGGCAGCGGGTTGGTGCACACCGTTGTCGGAACGGCGGCCAACGTGGCCGATGTCAGCCAAGCCCACGCGCTGCTGCACGGCGAGGAGAAGCTGCGCCTCTGGGTGACGCGGGCTACCAGGGCGTGGAGAAACGTCCGGAGATGATCGCGCGCTTCGGGCCTCTGCCCTGGATCCGTGGCGGCCAAGCGCGGCAAGATCAAAGCCATGGCCGAGGGCAAACTCAAAAGAACTCACGCTGGCCCTGGAGAAGACCAAAGCGCAGCTACGTGCCCTGGTCGAACACCCTTTTCACGTCCTCCAAGAACCTCTTTGGGCCGCAAGGTGCGCTACCGGGGTCTGGCCAAGAACACGGCGCAACTCTACAGCCTCTTTTGCCTTGGCCAACCTCGTGCTCGTCGGGCGCACTCTGCACTCGCAGGAAGTGACGGCATAGCAGGAGCGCAAAAACCACCGCAACCATCCCTGCGCCGCCACACGCAGACCCTTCCAAAAACCCCGTAACTCACGACAAGATACGCGTCACCTCTCTAATCAGCGGTTCCTTAGCGATTCTCTCCGGCGTTTGCTTGACAGAGCGCGCCGGGAGACCATCGTTGGCCTGTTTTCGAATCTGGCTGTTCGTGGCACTCAAGCACGGGTCTCGCCTCGCACCGTCCTCGCTACCCTGATGAAGTCTTCCTTTCCGCACGTCCTACGTTGTACCGCTCTGGCCGCTGCCGCCGTGCTCTCGTTGACCGGCTGCAACAAAATAAAATCTCTCGTCGCGCGCAAGCCGGCTCAGCCGACTCCGGCCCTCGGCGATGCCGCGTCGGGAAAAATCGGCGCGCCCACGACCGCGGACGCCGGCAAGCCAAACACAAGCGTGGCGGCGGGTCCCACTCACCCCGCCGTTCCGGCCATCAACAAGAACGCGGCGGTGATGGTGCTTTGCTACCACCGCCTGGAGGAGCATCCCCGGGCGCATGATCCTCTGGCCATGACTCCGCAGGAGTTCGAGAAAGAGATGCAGACGCTCAAGGACAACAACTTCACGGTCATCCCGATGCAGGATTTCCTTGCCTGGCGGCGTGGAGAGAAGGAGATTCCGCCGAAGTGCTGCATCCTCACGATCGACGACGGCTACGTCTCGGGCTACGACACAGCGTGGCCCATCCTGAAGAAGTTCGGTTATCCCTTCACGATGTTCGTTTACATCAACTACATCGGCGCGGGCGGAAAGTCGATCAGCTGGGACCAACTCGCGGAGATGCGTGACGCCGGGGTAGACATTGAGTGCCACACCTATTACCACTCCAACCTGCGAAGCCCCGGGACGGGGGTCGATAAACCGACTCGCGTCCTGGTCGATCGTGACATGCAGGCGCTTGGAGGCGCGGACGGCTTCTTGCGCAAGGAGATAGTCGAGTCGAAGCAAGTGCTCGAACAAAAGCTGGGCATCAAGGTCAGCTGCCTTGCCTACCCCTATGGCAACTGGTCGGCCAAAGTGCGCGACCTAGTCAAAGAAGCGGGCTACGAGGCCGCCTTCACGGTCTACGGCCAGCGCCTAGGATACAGCACAACCTACGACATCATGGGACGCTACGCGGTAGAACAAGACAATCCGAAGATCTTCCAGGAGGCAGTGGCGATGCAAGGTGGCGGCGGCGGTCCGTCAGCCCAAAGCTCCAATCTGGAGCAATTCGCGGCGGCGTCGATGATCACCCAGCCGATGCAGGGCGAGACGGTCAGCAATTCCAAGCCGCTCATCAAAGCCAACCTTGCCGCCATGGGCGACGTGGACCCGAAAACCGTCGAGATGCGCCTGAGCGGATACGGCAAAGTGCCCGCACAATACGACGCACAGACCAAAACGGTGACGTACCAGGTGGCGCAGCCTTTGAAAGACAAGAACTACAGCGTGATCCTGACGGCCAACGTCGGCGGCAAACCGGCGGAGACGCGCTGGGATTTCGCCTTCGACCCGACGAAGGCAGCCCCCGCCCCGCCGCCGAAGTTCACGCCGAAACCTTGAGGCAACCGCTCCAAGCCTATGTTCTCCCAACTCGGCGACAAGCTGCAAGACATCTTCAAGGACCTGCGCGGCTACGGCTCGATTAGCGAGACCAACGTCAACGACGCAATGCGTCAGGTCCGGCTGGCACTGTTGGAGGCGGACGTGCATTTCCAGGTCGCTAAGACCTTCATCGCGCGCGTCAAGGAGAAGGCACTCGGCCAAGACGTGCTCCGCAGCGTCACGCCCGGCCAGCAGATCGTCAAAATCTTCCACGATGAACTGACGACGCTGCTCGGTGGCGACGCGGCACCGCTTAACCTCGAAAAACCGGCCCGCATCATGATGGTCGGCCTTAACGGCGCGGGCAAGACCACCAGTTCGGCCAAGCTGGCCCGGCTGCTCAAGAAGCAGGGACGCAGTCCGGTGCTCATCGCCTGCGACCTCCAGCGTCCGGCGGCCATTGAGCAACTGGCGACGCTGGCGGGCCAGATCGACGTGCCCATGTACCGGCCGACGACGGGCGAGACCGATCTGCTCAAGGTGGGCCGCGAGGCAGTGGCCTGGGCGGCGGAACAACCCGGGGCGAACGTGCAGATCTACGACACCGCCGGCCGCCAGGAAATTGACGAGCCACTCGTGCAGGAACTCAAGCGGCTGCGCGATCTGCTCAAGCCGCAGGAGGTCCTGCTGGTCGCCGACGCCGCCACGGGCCAGCAGGCGGTCAGCGTCGCCACGCACTTCAACGATGCGCTGGGGATCACCGGCCTCGTCCTCACAAAGCTGGACGGCGACGCGCGGGGCGGGGCAGCGCTTTCGTTGCGCGAGGTGACGCAGCAGCCGATCAAGTTCGCGGGCGTGGGCGAAAAGCTCGATCAGTTCGAGCCTTTTTACCCCGAGCGGCTGGCCGGACGTATCCTGGGCATGGGCGACATCGTTGGCCTCGTGGAGAAAGCCGCTGAGGCCATCGACGAGGAGGAAGCCAAACGCATGGAGGAGAAGCTGCGGACGGCCAGCTTCAACTTTGAGGACTTCCTCAACCAGATGCGCTTCATCAAGAAGCTCGGGCCGATGGAGAACATCCTCGCCATGCTGCCTGGTATGAACAACGCCAAAGACCTGCCCACGGACGGCAAGGAACTGCAGCGCGCCGAGGCCATCGTGCTCTCCATGACGGTCAAGGAACGACGCAAGCCCGACCTGCTCGACGCCCGCCGCCGCCGCCGGATCGCCGCCGGGAGCGGCACCAGCGTCACGGAGGTCAACGATCTGCTCCAGCGTTTCCAGCAGATGCGCAAGATGATGAAGAACATGGGCAAGATGAAGAAGATGATGTCCCGCATGGGTGGGCTGCCTGGGATGTCCGGGGGACGGCGCTGAACTGGACGAAGCCGCCGGAAACACACTTTTCCTATCTTGCGGAGCAAAAGTGTGCTATATAACCGGCCTTAACGAAACACCGATAGGAACCAAGATTTATGGCAGTGGCAATCCGTTTGAGAAGAGAAGGCAGCCTGAACCACCCTTACTACAAGGTCGTGGTGGCTGATAAGCGCAGCCCGCGTGACGGCAAGTTCATCGAGATCATCGGCACCTACGATCCCAAGGTGCCGGGTAGCAATGCGACGATCAACGTGGCGCGCGCGGAATATTGGATGAAGTGCGGCGCACAGCCTTCCGACACCGTGCGCAGCATCATCAAGAAGGTCCGTCGTTCCGGCCTGTTGGCCGCGGAGACTACGGCTGCGTGAGCGGGTGATGAAATTTAAGGATGGAGCAATTCCTCGAATTTGTGGTCCGCCAGTTGACCGACTGCTCCGAAGAATCGAAGGTCGCTTCCAGCCTGCGCAGCGCGACGGAGCACGGCTACATTTTGAACCTGCCTGCCTCGGAGGTGGGCAAGGTCATCGGTAAGCAGGGGCATACTATCCGCGCCATCCGCAGTTTGCTGGCGGCGGCGTCCCGGCGCGGCGCGACCGCCACTCTTGAGATCATCGAGCGGCCGGAACCCTGACGACATCCGGCATGGGGTGGCCGGAACGTCAGAAACGTCGAGTCGGGAAATTCTTTGCATCCGCGTAGCTTCCTGCCGACCAGTGACGGCTGCCTCGCGTCTACAGTTTGAGTGGCAACATGGAAATCGATGTGCTCACCCTGTTTCCGGCGCTTTGCACAGGAGCGTTCTCCGCCAGCATGATGAAGCGAGCGCAGGATGCCGGTGCTGCCGTGATCCGGGTGCACAACCTGCGAGACTGGGCGCGCGATAAACACCGGACGACCGACGACACTCCCTACGGAGGGGGACAGGGTATGGTAATGAAGCCCGAGCCGATCTTCGAGGCGGTTGATAACCTGCGGCACCCGGGGAGTACGGTCATTTTGATGAGCCCGCAGGGCCAAGTGTTCAAACAGGATCGCGCGGAGCAATTGGCTAATTTGCCGCACCTGATTTTTGTCTGCGGCCACTACGAAGGAGTTGATCAGCGTGTCAGCGAGCACTTGGTGGACTGCGAATTATCCATCGGTGACTTCGTGCTGACAAACGGGGCAATCGCCGCCGTCGTGATCATTGACGCCGTCGTACGTTTGCTGCCTGGCGTCCTCGGCGACAGCAACTCCGCCCATCAGGACTCGTTCAGCGGGGCTTGTACAGGGTTGCTGGAAGGTCCGCAGTACACACGCCCGGCCAACTACCGTGGCCACGAGGTTCCTGCGGTGTTACTCTCGGGCGACCACATGGCGATTGCACGGTGGCGTAGCCAGCAGGGCCGAGTCAAAACGGGTGCGGTTCGTCCCGATTTGTTGTCCGAAGATTGATCTTCAGGGAAAACGGTCTGCATCGGGCTGACTGGATTCGAACCAGCGACCTCTTGAACCCCATTCAAGCGCTCTACCAAGCTGAGCCACAGCCCGTTTGCAAAAGCTGCCCGGATAGAACTCGTTCCGCAGCAACATGACCGAGCAGGAGATTAATAGGACTCCCCTGTTAGGTCAAGGCTCTCTCAATGTTAATTCTTGCCGAGGTGTGAGGCAATCTGCGCGATTACCACCGCTCCCAATGATTTCACGAGCGTGGGATGTTGAGCGTAAAACCCCATGGCTTCATGAAAGAGGTCAGGGTTGTTGGCTTGGGCATGTCCCGCCAAGGTCGCAACCTCGTCCGGGGTGGCACTTTGGGGATTGTTAGCGACCCCCTGATTAATCCCCAGTTGAGAAAGGAGCGAGCCCACGTTCATGCCCGACGAGGAGAATCCACTGAGCAGTTGCTGCATCAAACCGCCGCGTTGTTCAGGGGTCATCTGCTCTGCCGAAGTTGCAATTCGCTTCTGCGCTTCATCGCCGCCCAAAGCCTGTAAAGCGGGGCCCATCGCAGCTCCAAGGGTTTGTTGTGGGACGCTGCTGGCGATCTGGTCGTAGTGAGAGTGAATTTCCTGTTCACTCAAGTTGCCTCCCATGACGTTGTTGAGTACTCCGCTGAGTTGGTCGAGAATTGACATGAAGCTGGATGTTAATGGATTAGAAATGCAATCAGCAATTGCTCTGAGCAGCACCAACTGCCGAGAAAAGTAGCTGGGTTGCCAGACTCAAAATATTTTCTTGGCGCGCTTGACGACCGGGTCGATATAATCGTTCACGTTAATGTTAGAAGCCTGCTTGTAGGCCTGCTGTACTCCTTTGCGCGAAGCCGCGTAGTTGGTGGAAAAGAATTTCACGACTGGCCAAAGGAAGGGCAGGAAAGCCGCTTTATAGTCATAGTCCCGCGCTTGCTGCACGGCCTTGGGGATCGGCACTTCGATGTGATCACGGTCAGGGCGTTCCAAGAGTCGGACCAGCAAACCCAAAGCAAACCCCACGCCCAGAGCTGTCAAGAGCGAAGGCAGAGGATTTTCTCGCACGTATTCTTCAGTCGAGCGCAGTACGTCGACGGAGCGAAGCTTCGTGTCCGACCAAACGTCCGTGGCCGAGGCACCGAACGCCTGTGCCTTACCCTGTAGCGAAGCCTGAACGTCGCTGGCAACCTGCCCTGCACTGCGCGAAGAGGGCTTCAGGGCGGCGAGCTGATCGCGCAATCCACGGACGGAGTTGTGAGTGGCAAGCACCTCCTGAAATTGCTGCTGCACGGTTTCGAGCAGCGTTTCGGAAAGATGATGGGTATTGATCGCCTTGCGGTATTCGGCGACCGCACTGTCCTCGCCACGCTCACACTCGGCGAGAATGGCGTGGTTATCGTTGCCCGTCAGGGCCGCCTTCAGGTGAATCCATCCCCGATGCAGGGCTGACGTCATCGTGCTGGTCTCCGACGGTCCGGGCTGGCCCATGGCAATCACTTCATTCTGGAGCACGCCAGCGAACTTCGAACGTTGCAACGAGCAGGAGAAAAGAAAATCCTTGAGGTTCTCGTCGCCGGTGATCGCCTCGGCGGCCAGACGGAAGCCTTCCTGGCCGTCTTTACACGTCTCAATCAAGGTGTTAAGCGTCGAAATGGTTTCGGAGAGGGTGTTGCTCATACTATTGCTTGATTCGTCGTGGGAGAATTGATTGCGTCCCCCCCATTTCATGAAACGCCCCGATTTTGCGTCCGTGGAACGGAACGTTGCCCAGACAGGAACTCGGATCGATGTTCTGACCGTGTGGCAGCGACCAGCTTACAACCAGCCATGATGAAACCCACCCTTGAGGCCGTCTTCTTCGATGCCGCCGGCACCTTGATCTACCTGCCGCGCCCCATCGGCGAGTACTATCGAGAAGTGGCTGGGAGGCAAGGATCGGATGTTTCCGCCGATATATTGGAACGAGAGTTCCGCCGCTGCTGGAAGACGGCTCCGGCGCGGCCCGCCACGCGCGGGGGCGCACGCCCCGACGACGACAAAGGGTGGTGGCGGGCGCTCGTGCGCGGTGTGCTCGACGCCGCGCTGAGCCCGGACGCGCGGCCGGGCTTCGACCACGAGACTTACTTCGAAGAGGTTTACACGCTGTTTGCCAAGCCCAGCATCTGGCACGTCTACCCCGAGGCGGAAGCGTTGCTCCGCGCCTTGCGCGGCAAAGGATTGAAGCTGGGCGTCATCTCCAACTTCGACCGACGGTTGTACGATGTGCTCGAGCACTCCGGTCTGACGCCGTACTTTGCGAGCATTACGATTTCCAGCGAGGCCGGGGTCGAAAAACCGGCACCTTCGATCTTCCTGCGCGCCCTGGATTCGCTGGGAGTGCGCGCGGAAGCGGCGGTGCACGTCGGCGACGATCCGGCGTGCGACCGGGGGGCCGCCGCCGTGGGGATGGACGTGTACGAATTGGACCGTCCCGCACGCACGCTTGCCGGACTTCCGGGATGGTTGGAGTCGCGCGCGAGCGGCCAGAACGCACTTGCGCCACTGCGTGATTTGACGTAAGAGGAAAGTCCGTTAAAAGCGGGCTGATAGCTCAATGGTTAGAGCACTCGCCTTTTAAGCGATTGGTTCTGGGTTCAAGTCCCAGTCGGCCCATTCCCGCTGAAGGATTTCTCTTCCGAAAGCTGCTCCGCGCCCGGGACGAGACGGTGGGCAGCGATCAAGTGCGCCGCCAGACAACACAGCAGCGCCCAGACGCTGCCGAGGCACCATCCTGCCAGCACGTCCGTCGGATAATGTACGCCGAGGTACACGCGGCTGACCCCAATGAGCAAAACCAGAAAAGGCGCGACGAGCAGAAAATAAACCTTGGTCCGCAGGTCTGGCACCACGCGGGCGAGCAAGGCGGCGAGAGTCAGGTAGGTGACGGAAGAAAGCATGGAGTGTCCACTCGGAAAGCTCGCCGTCGAGATGTCCGTCAAATGGGGCACGATCTGCGGTCGGGGCCGCTGAAACAATGTCTTCAGCACCAAGGAAAGGACTGTGCCGCTGCCAACGGAGAGAAGCACGAAACCGAGCAGGCCGTAACGGCGTTGCAGAAAGAGGTAACCGGCGACGACTCCCGTCACCAGGCCGAGGCCTACTGCCCCGCCGAACGCCGTCAGGTCACGCGCCACCTGCACCGTCCAGGCCGGGCCGATGGGCACGGCAAGATTCCCTGGCTTGCGCAACGCGACGAGGAGGTGTTCGTCGAACTTCCGCGTGTCGCCCTCCATGACCTTGGTGGCGAGCACGCCGAAGGTCCACAGTCCCGCTACCGCCAGGATCAGGCCGGTGAGTACCGCCGCCTCCAGGCGGCCGGATTTTCGCAGCCATCCTTTGAGCTTCTGGATCATCGTAAGAAAAGACCCGCGGACTTCTCCCATCCGGCCTCCTGACGAAGCTGTCGGGGGAGGTTCAAACTGGTGGAAGCGGCCGCGCTCATGCGGAAAGCGGCAGCCGGGCATCGCGTTCCCCGACGACCTCGCGATGCCGGTCTTCCGCGTCGATCAGCGAAAGAAAGATTTTCTCCAGCGCCCCCCCGGCTTCCAGATTCTGCCGCCGCAGTTCGTCCACGGTGCCCAGCGCGATCAGCCGGCCGTGGTTGATGATCCCGATGCGGTCGGCCATCTCATCGGCGACGGAGAGCGTGTGGGTAGACAGGAAGATGGTGCAACCGGCGAGGCTGCGGGCCTTGAACTCGTCCTTGACCGCGCGGGCGTGCATCGGATCCAGGCCTACCATGGGTTCGTCGATGATGAGCACCCGGGGGTCGTGCAGCAACCCTGCGGTGATGGCGACCCGCTGGCGGGTGCCATGGCTGAGGTTCTCGATGAGTTCGTTGTGGTAGTCGGTCAGGTGGAACTGCTCGAACAAGGCACCGGTCCTGCGCCCAATCTGCGCTTTGTCCATCTCGTAGAGTTCACCGACGAAGCGCAGGAACTCGCGCGGGGTCAGCTTGTCGTAAAGGAAAGGGAAATCGGGCACGTAGCTGATCAGGCGCTTCGCCGCCGTGGGGTGCTGCTGCATGTCATAGCCGGCCACCCGCGCGCTGCCACCGCTGGGTTTCAGGAGGCCGGTGAGCATCTTGATCGTGGTCGTCTTGCCCGCCCCGTTGGGCCCGAGGAAGGCGAAGAACTCGCCCTGAGCGATATCCAGGTCGAGGCCCTCGACCGCGCGTAAGCCGCCGAAGTTCTTGGAAAGGTCTCGCGTCTGGATCATCGGTCGGCCCCGGGCGCAACGCCCTCGTCATACAGATCGTAGCCCGTGAACGTCTTGATGGCGAGAATTTGGCCGAGCTGGTTGAAATGGACGGAGGCTTCCTCCACGTCCCCTTGCCGCAGGCTGATGACGTAGGTATCGGCCGCCTCGCCGCCGAGCCGCAGGGTGTCCCGGTAAGCGGTCACGCTCGTGGAGGCCGCCGTCTGACGCTGCATCTGCTCGATCCCCTCGAAACTGATGCCGGGTAGATGCGGGTCGGCGTCGCGGAGGAGTTGGAGCATCGGCCCTGCGTCCTCGTGGACCACCGTCCCTGCCTGCCGGACCACGTAGTGCCAAGCGTCCGTCCCGGGCCGTCCTTCGAGGAAGAGCGTCAGCCCCGGACCGTTCTGCCTGGGTTCGTGGAGGCTCGCGGTCAGTTCCAGCCGCTGGCAACGCTGTTCGTCCGTGATCTCCGCCAGTCCCCGCAAGACCACCCGGTTCACATCCACGCCCGGCAGGTTCAAGGCGAAGCTGCCCGTCCAGGTGAGGCAGTCGAGCGCGACCGCTTGGTCCTGTCCCGCCGGGAGACGCCTGGGCTGCAGGTGCAGGTTGCCGTCCAGCCGGTGTCCGTGCGAAAACAAGGTCAGATCAGAGACTTCCTCGTGGTGGAACATGAGTCTTACCACGAAATCGACGGGCACCGGTTGGGAACGCCTCCAACCCGACCACACCTCCTCGCGGACGAGTTGAGCCGTCATCGCCAGCCAGAAGAGCACGATGCCGACGACGATGAAGCGGTAGAACACGACGGGGGAACTAAAGCAAAGCTGTCCCTCCATGGCAAACCTTCGGGTGGCATCCGGCCAAAGGGGTCCTCGCCTACGTTTGTTGAAGGGATCGGCAGACGGTTGACCGCGCCTTCAGCCTGCCGACGCGATGCCCGACCGTTCCCCGTGAAAGTCGAATCCAAGATCGCCGCTGCCTTTTGCATCGCTCTTGCTGCCCTGGTGCTCGTCGGCTCGGTGACTTACTCCGACTATTCGTCCCTGGTGGATCGTGAGGTCTGGGTCGTGCACACCTACCAGGTGCTTGGCCAGTTGGACCGCGTCTTTGACAGCATGAGCGAGGTCGAGAGCGGCGGCCAGGGCTACCTGCTGACCGGCCGGGAAGAATATCTCCAGCCGTACCAATCCGGGATCGACTCGGTAAGCAGCCAGATCGACGACCTGCAAAGATTGGTCTCCGACAATCCCACGCAGTTCAAGAACATCGAATCGTTGCGCACCGCGTTGAACCGCGCCATCGCCAACTTGCACGAGCGCGTCGATGCCCGGCAGACCGGTGGGTTGCCGGCGGTGCTCCCGCTGCTAGGGCTCGAAGGCAAGGAGAACATGGACCAACTGCGCTTCGCCATCGCCGCCATGAAGCGCCAAGAGAACGCCTTGTTAGAACGCCGCACGCAGCAATCCAGGCAGAGTGCCCGGCGCACGTTGGTCAACTTGGCCGCGCTGCTGGTGCTGGCCGTGCTGCTGCTGGGGGCGTTCCTGGTCTTCATCCGCCACGATCTCGCGGAACGGCGCCGGAAGGACGAGGCCTTGCGTCGAAGCGACATGCGCTTCCGCGGGGTGATGGAAAGCGCCCCCGATGCGCTCGTGATCAGCGACGAGGCCGGGAACATCCAGATGGTGAACACCCAGGCGGAACGCCTCTTCGGCCTCGACCGGGAGGCGCTCTCGCAACGTCTTCTGCCCACCTTGTTGGTCGAGCGTGCACACGAAGTCACCGAGGAAACTGCTCACGACGACACCGTCCGGCAGGAACGGGACAAGGCGTTCGGAGCCCTGCGGGCCGTGGGCGCGAGGTACGACGGTGTGCGCGGCGACGGCGAAACGTTCCCGCTGGACATCAGCCGTAGCCCTGTGGAAGTCGGCGGCGAGCGTCTGGTGATCAGCGCGTTGCGCGACCGCACTGAGCAACAACACGCGGAAGACGCTCTACGCCGGTACTCACTCGATCTCGCGCGCTCCAACGCCGAGTTGGAGCGGTTCGCCTACGTGGCCTCGCACGACCTGCAAGAGCCATTGCGGATGGTGAGCAGCTACACCCAGCTTCTCTCGCGCCGCTACAAGGGGAAGCTCGACCCCACGGCGGACGAGTTCATCGGGTACGCCGTGGACGGCGCGAACCGGATGCAGAAGCTCATCAATGACCTGCTGGCCCTATCCCGCGTCGGTACCCAGGCCAAGCCAAGCGAGCCGGTGGACGCCCAGGAGACCCTGCGGCGCGTCTTGTCGGACGTGCGGCAGGTGATCGAGGCGGCGGGAGCCGAGGTCGTGGTCGCCGCTCCCCTGCCCACGGTGATGGCCGATGGCACCCAACTCGGGCAACTCTTCCAGAACCTCGTGGGCAACGCGCTCAAGTTCCGGGGCAGCGAGCCGCCGCGGGTCGAGATCAGGGCGACTCCGGTCAGCGAAGGCAAGTTCTGGCAGTTCTCGTTCAAAGACAACGGCATCGGGATCGAACCGCAGTATTTCGAGCGTATCTTCGTGATTTTCCAGCGTTTGCACGCCAAGGAAGATTACGCCGGGACCGGCATCGGTCTGGCCATCTGCAAGAAAATCGTCGAACGCCTCGGCGGCCAACTGTGGGTGGAGAGCGAACCCGGCCAAGGCGCAAATTTCCTCTTCACACTGCCCGCCAGCCCATGATACAACCCTCGACGTTGGTAAAGATTTCCTCCATGCGCCCCATCGAAATATTGCTCGTTGAGGACAATCCGGGGGACGTGAGGCTCACGCAGGAAGCACTTGGGGAAGCCAAGGTCCGCAACAACTTGGCGGTGGCCAAAGACGGCGTGGAAGCTCTGGCGTACCTTCGCCGGGAACCGCCGTTTGAGGCGGCGGCCCGGCCCGACCTGATCTTGCTCGACCTGAACCTGCCGCGCAAAGACGGGCGGGAAGTGCTCGCGGAGATCAAAGCGGACGCCGACCTGCGCCGCCTGCCCGTGGTGGTGCTGACGACCTCCTCCGCCGAAAAAGACGTCCTAGAGAGCTATAATTTGTACGCGAACTGCTACATCACCAAGCCGGTGGACCTCGACCAGTTCGTGCGGATCGTCAGTTCCATCGAGGATTTTTGGCTGACCATCGTCAAACTGCCCCAGTAACCCGGCGGCGCTTCAGACGCGCACCGACCGTTGCGGCGTCTGGACGCAGGAAACATTCCAACCGATAGTGCGTGCGATCCTGACAGAAGTCACCCCATGACGGACCGCTCGCCCATCCGATTGTTGCTCGTCGAGGACAACCCCGGCGACGCCCGGCTGGTCCACGAACACCTCGCGGACGTGGAAGGCGGCCGGGCGCTCTCGCTGGTGGATGCCCCGACCCTCGCGGCTGCCATGGCGCGGCTCCGCGAGGACCCGGAACCCGACGTGGTGCTCCTTGATCTCAGCCTGCCCGATAGCTTCGGACTGGAAACGCTCGCCCGCTGGCAACTCGCCGCCCCGTCACTCCCCGTCATCGTGCTCACCGGCTCTAACGACGAGGCCTTGGCGGTGGCGGCGGTCCGTGAAGGCGCTCAGGATTACCTCGTCAAAGGGCGCATCGACGGCGAACTCCTGCTCAAGGCCATCCGCTATTCCATCGAACGCAAGCTCGCGCAGGAGGATTTGCGGCGCGCGAAGGCGGACCTGGAACAGCGCGTGGAGGAACGCACGGCCGAGCTGCGCCAGACCAACGGCCAGCTCGAAGCCGAGGTCGCCATCCGCACCCTCGCCCAGCAGCAGGCCGCCGAACTACTGGCGCGCGAGCAATCCGCCCGCCTGATGGTGGAAAGCGCCAACCGCAGCAAGGACGAGTTCCTAGCCATCCTGTCCCACGAACTGCGGACACCGCTCAACGCCATCCTGGGCTGGGCGGAAATCCTGCAGGGTGGCGAGCCGTCACGTGCCGAGGTCCGGGAAGGCATGGAGATCATCGAGCGCAACGCCCGCGCGCAGGCACGGCTGGTGGAGGACGTGCTGGAAGTCTCGCGGATCATCTGCGGAAAGGTCCGCCTGAACATCGCGCCGCTGGACCTGATGTCGGTGGTCGATGCGGCGCTGACCGGAGCGCGCCCGGCCGCCGCGGCCAAGGGCATTGCGCTGCGCCGGTTGGCCCCCGCGTCCGGCAAGCAGGTTTCCGGCGACGCGGACCGACTCCAGCAGGTGGTCTGGAACCTCCTGACCAACGCAATCAAATTCACCCCGCGCGGCGGCGAGGTCAGTGTGGCGGTCGCCTGGCAGAACGGGGAGGCCGAGATCCGCGTGACGGACACCGGCATCGGAATCAGCAATGATTTTTTGCCTTACGTGTTCGACCGCTTCCGGCAATCCGACGCCTCCACGACCCGCTCGCACGGCGGCCTCGGCCTCGGGCTTTCCATCACCAAGCACCTCGTGGAAATGCACGGGGGAACGATCTCCGCCGCCAGCGAGGGTGAGGGGCGAGGCTCGGAGTTTGCCGTGCGGCTGCCCTATCAGGTCCCCGCCACGGCACCGTCTCCCGGCAAGGACGGTTCTGCCGTGCCACCCGGCCAGTCGACGACGGTGCAGGTTATGTCCCTGCCCTCACTGGAAAAGAGGCGGGTGCTCGTGGTCGACGACGAGGTGGATTCCCGGAGATTGCTCGTCCACCTGCTCAACCGTGCGCAAGCCGAAGTCCGGGAGGCAGACAGCGTGGCCGCCGCCCTGGCGACCCTGCAAGGCTGGCCTGCCGACGTGTTGATTAGCGACATCGCCATGCCAAGCGAGGATGGCTACAGCCTGATCCGTCGCCTTCGGCAGTCGCCGGACGTGGAGTGGCGCACGTTGCCCGCCATCGCGCTGACCGCCTTTGCCCGCACCGAGGATCACGACCAGGCGATTGCGGCCGGTTTCCAGGTCCATCTCGCCAAACCCTTCCAGCCCTATGAATTGCTCCAGATGGTCGGCGTGCTCGCGGCGCGGGAGCCGGAGATGATCGCGAGCCCGCTCTGATGGCGTCGGCCCGTCGGTGGAGACGAGCGGGATGCGGTGGGATCAGGGAATGATCAGCACCTGTCCGCGCTTGAGTTTCTTCGGGTCCGTGATCGCGTTCTGGTTGGCGTCTTGGATGTCCTTGGCGCGTTCCTTCGACTTGTAGAACTTGCGCGCGATGCTGGCCAGCGTGTCCCCGGCCTGCACCTGGTAGATGCGCGTCCCGGGAGCCAACCGCCGCTGGGCCTCGCGCTCGGCGGCTTTGCCGGCCAGCGAACCGCTTGGCCCCGGGTTGTCCGCCACGGTGTTCGCGCTGGCGGCGAGGGAGGCCTTCAGCGCCGCGATCTGCGTTTTCTGGTCCGTGTTTTCCTGGCGCAGGCGCAAGGCCTCCGCGTGATTAATTAAAGTGCCGCCGTTGAGATTCGTGGCCAGGATGGGTTCGATCCGCGTGGTGTTGTCCTTGGCTTCCTTGGCGTGGAGCCCGTTCGGCGCGACTTCGACGTAACGCCGGAAATGATGCACCGCGCTAAGCGGGTCCTTGAGGTTCTTGTCGTAGATAAGGCCCAGCCGGAAATGCGCGTCCGCCGTCCGTGCCGTGCCATCCAGGGCTTTCTCGTAGAGGGCTACGGCACCCCGGTAATCCTGCGCCGCCTGTTTCTGCTCCGCCTGTTCCATCGCGGCACCGCTCTGGTCGAACGGCGAGTGCCCGCAGCCGGACACGAACAACACCGCCAGACACGCACCGATCAACCGTTGTCGCATCATCGGGTGCGATAAGGTCACATGCCAAGGTTGGATCATCCGGAAAAAGCCTGATGTAGCCCGAAAGCGGCGGCGCTGCCGAACGTTTTTTGAAACATTCGCGGCGGTCGCCGTTCCGAGCGGAAGACGGCATCCCGCTCTTACTGCACTAGGCAGCGCTCGTCCTGCCCGGAAGTTCAGAGCCCCAGGCTTTCGAGAGCCTTGATCGTCTCGCGCAGCATGACGAGCCGCGCATGCCATTTGTAGTTGCCTGCCACGAGGTGCCAAGGGGCCTGCGTCGAGTTGGTGCGGTCGAACATTTCCTCGGCTGCCGAGTTGTGTTCGTCCCACTTCTGCCGGTTGCGCCAATCCTCGTCGCTGATCTTCCAGCTCTTGTAAGGATCGCCCTCGCGTCGTTTGAACCGGTCCAGTTGCTCGGTCTTCGTGATGTGGAAGTAGAACTTGGCGATCACCGTGCCGTCGTCGAGCAGAACCCGCTCGAACTCGTTGAGTTCCCGGTACGCGCGGCTCCATTGCGCTTGGGTGGCAAAACCCTCCACCCGCTCCACCAGTACCCGCCCGTACCAGGAACGGTCGAATACGGCCACCTGGCCGCGCGGAGGCAGCCGGGTCCAAAAGCGCCAGAGATAGTTGCGGGCGTATTCCTGCGGAGTTGGCTTGATCGTTGAATAGACTCGCACCGTGCGCGGATCGAGTTTTTCCACGAGGCGCTTGATGGCTCCACCTTTCCCGGCAGCGTCGGGACCCTCGGCCACCACGATGAGAGAGTGCTCCTTGTTTGCCGCCAGCTTGAGCTGGAGTTTGATCAGACGAAGCTGGTATTCCTTTAACCGCGATTTGTAGTGCTCCTCGCCCACGGCCTGGTCCTGATCCAGTGCATCCAGGCGCAGCAATTTCGGCGGTGCGAGGGCGGGTTTAATGTCGTCGCGGTCCATGTCGGTGAACGTTGATGGCAGGTTCTCGCCCGGAAGGGCAGTCAAAAGCTCACGGCGGCGGCAACGAGATCGCCTCGTCCGCGAGCAGCACCGGGATGCCGTCCCAGATCGGGTAGAGGGCCGTACCGTCCCGACGCACCAGTCCGCCGTCCAAGGTCCGGGCTACCGGATGGCCAGCCAGGGTTAGCACCCCGCTGACGGCGGGCTGGGCGATCACCTGATTGAGCCGTGCCAGCAAGTCCGGTTCGCAAGCCGTGAGCCGCTGTCCGGTTTGCGGGCAGCGGAGGATGTCGAGCAGATCAGCCGGGGTCATGGCCTTGGTGGGCTCGCGGGCCGATGCAAGCACGGATTCAATACTTCGGCACGGTGGGATCCACCTCGTCGGCCCACGCTTCGATCCCGCCCGCCACGTTGACGAGCTTGGAAAATCCCGCCTCGCGCAGCAGGCGCAACGCCTGCGCGCTGCGCCGCCCCGTCTTGCATTGCAAGGCGATCTCCTGGGCGCTGTCCAGCTCGCTCATGCGGGCGGGCAGTTCTCCCAGCGGGATCAACTTGGCACCGGGCAGCCGGGCAATCTCGTATTCGTACTTCTCGCGGACGTCGAGGAGCAACAAGTCTGCCTTGGCGTCCATCTTCTCCTTGAGTTGCCGCACGGAAATGACGGGCACGGCTTCCTCGGCGGCCTCCGCCGCCGCAGCTTGCGGCACACCGCAGAACTGTTCGTAATCGATCAGTTCGGTGATCGTCGGATGCTCGCTGCAAACAGGGCACTTGGGGTCACGCCGCAGCTTGAACTCCCGGAACTTCATCTTGAGCGCGTCGAAGTGGACCAGCCGCCCCAGCAGCGGCTCGCCGATGCCGACGATCAGCTTCACCGCCTCGATGGCCTGCATGACACCGATAATCCCCGGCAGGACGCCCAGCACGCCGCCCTCGGCGCAACTCGGCACCATGCCGGGCGGCGGGGGCTCGGGGAACATGCAGCGGTAGCACGGGCCACCCAGGTGCGGAGCGAACACCGTGCATTGGCCCTCGAACCGGAAGATCGAGCCGTAGATGTTCGGCTTCTTGAGGAAAACGCAGATGTCGTTGGACAGGTAGCGGGTCGGAAAATTGTCCGTGCCGTCGATGACGATGTCGTATCCCTCGACGATCCGCCGGGCATTGTCGCTGCTGAAGAGGCAATCGTGCAGATCGACCTGCACGTTCGGGTTTGCCGCACGGATGCGGTCCCTGGCGGAGTTGAGCTTCTTGCGGCCCACGTCCTCGGTCCCGTGGAGGATCTGGCGCTGGAGATTGGAATAATCGACCACGTCAAAGTCCACCAGTCCCAGCCGCCCGACCCCGGCAGCGGCGAGGTAGAGAGCGATAGGCGAACCGAGGCCGCCCGTGCCGATGCAGAGCACGCGCGCCGCCTTCAGGCGGCGCTGCCCTTCCATTGTCACCTCGGGCATGATGAGGTGCCGCGAGTAGCGGCTGATCTCGTCGTTGCTGAGGCGGATGGAGTCGAGGCGGCTGGAGTCGAGGATTCCGCCGGCAGGTACGGAGGGGTTCGGCGTCATGGTTCCCCGAAGATGCCCCACGTTCAGGCGGCAGCAACCGCTTTCGCCAAGCGCACGGCGACATCGTCGTAATTCACGACGGTCAGGAAAGCCTTGATGTAATCCGCGCGCTTGTTCTGGTACTTGAGGTAGTAGGCGTGCTCCCACACGTCAACGGCCAGGATCGGCGTGATGCTCTGGAGCGTCTGGTTCTGGTGCTTCTCGGCAGAGATGACCTGCAAACGGGCCGAGAGGGCATCATAGCCCAAGATCCCCCAGCCGCTACCTTGCACCGCGCCTGCCGTCGCGGCGAACACCTTCTCAAAGGCTTCCTGTCCGCCGAAAGCCGTCTTGATGGCATCGGCCAGTGCGCCCGCGGGCTTGCTGCCGCCCTTTTTCATGTTATTCCAGAACATCGTGTGCAGCGCATGCCCACTGCCGTGGAAGGCAAGTTCCTCGTTCCAATGGCCGATCAGCGTGGCATCGCCGCTGCCGGTGGCGATGGCCGCCAGGGCTTCCAGCGCGACGTTCGCGCCCTTGACGTAGGCGGCGTGGTGGATGTCGTGATGCAGCCGCATGGTTTTCTCGTCGATTGCCGGCTCCAGCGCGGCGTAGTCGTAAGGGAGCGGCGGCAGCACGCACTTTCCATCCTTGAAACCGACCTCGCTTTCCTTGGCGACGGCGGATTTATGGTCCTCCGCCACGGCCAGGAGCGGCACCGCCGTGACTGCCAGGGCGCTAAGCCCGAGGGTTTTGAAGGCTTCGCGGCGTGGGATGGCGTTCATAAGGGAATGGTCGGCAATGTTCTGCATTGCTAAACCCGGAGGTCTTGCTTTACAAGCAGGGCCAGTGAAACTGTCTGAGAAAGATTTGGCCGGTCTGCGGACGCCGTCCGACGGACATCCTCGCCCCCTGCGATCTGCCGCCGGACCGGTTTTCTACGCGGGATGTAACCATGATTGAGCGCGATTATCTGGTGGTTGGCGCGGGCACGGCGGGCGTCAGCGTCTGCGAGGGCATCCGCCAGTACGACAAACGTGGCAAGGTCATGCTCGTCGGCAACGAGAACTACTCGCCCTACTCGCGCACCGCGCTTTCTAAGCGGTTCCTGAGCGACAAGGATTTTTCCCCGGAAGGTACGGCCTACCATCCGGCGGAATGGTTCCAGGAGCAGAAGATCGACCTGCGCCTGAACACGGTGGTGACGCAGTTCAACATCGACCGCCACCTGGCCGTCCTGAGCAATGGCCAGACCGTCGAGTTCAAGAAGGCGTGCTTGGCGACTGGCAGCCGCCCCCTGCGCCCGCAGGTCGCGGGCACCAACTTGGGAAATATCATTTATCTCCGCAGCATGGGGGACGCCAAGGCGCTCAAGGAGATGGCGGCCATCGAGGGCAGCATCATGGTTGTGGGCAGCGGGTTTATCGCCGTGGAGGCCGCCGCCGCGTTGCGGACCACGCGCTGCAAGGTGTCCCTGCTCACCCGCGACGCCGCCCTGTGGAGCCAGATGCTCGACGCCGAGACCGCCACGTGGCTGACGAACCTCTTTCGCCACCACGGCGTGACGCTGCACCTCCAGGAAAATCTCAACGGTTTTGAAGGCAAGACCGTGCTGCGGAACATCCAGACCAAAAACGGCAACCGTTATCCCGCCTCGCTCGCGCTCGTCGCCGTCGGCGCGGAGATGAACCTCGAACTGGTCCGCAACACCCCGCTCAACAGCCCGAAAGGCACGCCCGTCAACGAATTCCTGGAAACCGACGAGAAGGGCATCTACGCGGCGGGCGACATCGCCCTGTATCCCGACCGCATCTTCGGCGGCGTGCGCCGGACCGACCACTGGGACAACGCGCGGCAGCAGGGCTTGTTCGCCGGGGCGAACATGACCGGCAAGAAGCGGCAGCGCTACGACCACCTGCCCCAGTACACGAGCGAGTTGTTCGACCTCACGCTGGACTTCCTGGGCAACTTCGGCAACGGCGCGCCGTTGCAGCCGGTGCTGGATGGCTCGCGCGAGAAGAAATCGTTCGCCGTGCGCTACCTCCAAGGGGACAAACTGCAGGCGGCGTTCCTTTGCAACCGCCCGGCCGACGAGGTGGCCGCGCTCGCGGACGACCTGCGGGCCGCTCACGTTAAAGGGTAGCCGGCAGCCTTTGCCCGCCGGAACGCTCGCGGCGAGGCGGCCGGTGTGCTAACGGTCTTGGAACCAGCGCGCCGTTTTTCGCCATGTCCCCTGCCCCTCGCATCACGCTCTACGATACCACCCTGCGCGACGGCACCCAGGGCGAGGGGATCAACTTCAGCGTCCTGGATAAGCTCCGCATCGCGGAAAAGCTCGACGCCTTCGGCATGCATTACATTGAGGGGGGCTGGCCGGGCTCGAACCCGAAGGACGCTGCCTTCTTCGAGGAAGCGCGCAGGCACAGCTTTCGGCACGCCCGGCTGGCCGCCTTCGGGAGCACGCGCCGCGCGAACGTGCCGGTGGAGCAGGACCCGCAGATCGCGCTCCTCCTCGACGCCCGGACGCCCGTGGTGACGATCTTCGGCAAGAGCTGGCGGCTGCACGTCACCGAGGTGCTCGGCATCAATCCGGCCGAGAACCGGGCCATGATCCGCGACAGCGTCCAGCACCTCAAGCGCCACGGCCGGGAGACCGTCTACGACGCCGAACACTTCTTCGACGGCTACAAGGACGACGCCGAACACGCTCTGGGTACGCTCGCCTCGGCGCACGAGGGGGGCGCGGACCTCCTCGTGCTCTGCGACACGAACGGCGGCTGCCTGCCGGATGAAGTGGAAGCCATCTTCCGGGCCGCGACGGCGCACCTGCCCGCCGCCCGGCTCGGCATCCACACGCACAACGACTGCGGTCTCGGCGTGGCGAACGCCCTCGCGGCGGTCCGCGCCGGGGCCGTGCAGGTGCAGGGCACCATCAACGGTTACGGGGAACGCACCGGCAACTGCAACCTGACCACCCTCGTGCCGTGCCTGCAGGCAAAAATGGGCCTGCAAGTCGTCGCGGATCTGCCGCAACTGACGGAACTGGCCTTCTTCGTCGCCGAACTCGCCAACTGCCCGCACGACCCGCGCGCGCCGTTCGTCGGCTCGACGGCCTTCGCCCACAAGGGCGGGGTGCATGTCCACGCTGTCCAGAAGCTCGCGCGCAGCTACGAGCACATGGACCCCGCGGCGGTTGGCAACCGCCAGCACATCCTCGTTTCCGAGCTTTCCGGCCAGAGCAACGTGCTCGCCAAGACGCGCGCTCTCGGCCTCGACTTGGCCAAGGGCGGACCGGAGGTCACGGCGTTGCTGGCGGAGATCAAGCGGCTGGAAAAGGAGGGCTACGAGTTCGAGGCGGCGGAGGCGAGCTTCGAGCTGCTGGTCCGCAGGCGCCTCGGGCTGCACCAACCTCTGTTCACGTTGCAGGAGTACCACTGCAACTACCGCCGCACCGGCAACCGGCTTTACGAGACATGCGAGGCCACCGTCAAGCTGCGCGTCGGCAACACCCACGAGTACACCGTGGCCGAGGGCGACGGACCGGTGAACGCGCTGGACGCCGCCCTCCGCAAGGCCTTACGTCCGTTCTATCCCGCCATCGACGGGATCGCGTTGCACGACTACAAGGTCCGCATCATCGACAGCCATCAAGCAACGGCGGCGCGCACCCGGGTGCTGATCGTTACCAGCGACGGGTACAAAGCCTGGAGCACGGTCGGCGTTAGCGGCAACATCATCGAAGCCAGTTGGCTGGCGCTGATTGACGGGATCGAATACAAATTGGCCGACAGCGTCCCAACGACACACTGAACATGCTCAAAGAACCTTGCTCTCCGCTCAAACTCCTTGTCACTGGCCTGGCTGCCACCAGCCTGGCGGCGTTCGCTGCCACGTCGCCCGCCCAACAACCACCCGCCGCCACGGCCGTCGCGGCCCCCGCCCCGGCGGAAGATCTCTCTTTTCCCGTGGGGCGGTCAGTGGTGGAGTCCGCGACGTACACCGTCGCCGCGACGGCGGACTACGCCTCGAAGCAAAAAGGGGCCAAGCTCCGGTTCACGGCTGTCGAGACGAACGATGCCGGGAAGAACACCCATGTGCTGACCGTCAACACCGGCAAGCACAAGACGGTCGCGCAGCTGGGCGACACACTGGCCGGAATCTTCCGCCAGTACCTCGCGGCCGCTCCCGCCAACCAGGAGATCGGCAAGATCGGGGACCTCAACCACGGGGGAGAGGTCCGCTTCTACGCGGAGTCCCAAGAGAGTCTGCGCTACGAGTGGGAAGCGCCGGGTCAACCGGCGCAGTCCACCCATTTCAAGCGGGGCGACATCCAGGCGTTTCTCGGCATCCTCACGCATCCTGCCTCGGCACAGTAGGAGCGACACGTCGGCCTAGAAGAAAATCGGAATGATCAGAATCGCCACGATGTTGACGACCTTGATCATGGGATTGATCGCGGGTCCGGCGGTGTCCTTGTAGGGATCGCCGACGGTGTCGCCAGTGACGCTGGCCGCGTGTGCCGACGAGCCCTTTCCGCCGTGGCTGCCTTCCTCGATGTACTTCTTGGCGTTGTCCCACGCCCCGCCGCTGCTGGTCATGGCGATGGCCAGAAACAAGCCGGTGACAATGGTTCCCAGGAGGACGCCGCCCAGCGCCACTTTTCCGAGGGCCGGAATGGCCGCGACGACGATCACCACCACGACGGGCAGGATGGCGGGCACGATCATTTGCCCGAGGGCCGCCTTGGTCACGATGTCCACGCAGGTGCCGTACTCCGGGGTGTCCTCGCCCTTGAGGATGCCCGGCTTGGCGGCGAGTTGGCGGCGCACCTCTCGCACCACCGCGCCAGCGGCGTTGCCGACGGCGTCCATGCTAAACGCCGTGAACACGAACGGCAGCGCACCGCCGATGAACAGTCCGATGACCACGCGAGGGTCGCTCAGCAGGAACTGGGTAGCTTCCCGGAACGCTGCCGAATCAATGGGAATCGTGTCGGAGAGATGCCGCTTCAACTCCTCGACGTAGGAGCCGAACAACACCAGAGCCGCCAGGCCCGCCGACGCGATGGCGTAGCCCTTGGTGACCGCCTTCATCGTGTTGCCGACTGCATCGAGTTCGTCCGTCACTTCGCGGACGCTGTGCGGCAGATCGCTCATCACGGCGATGCCACCTGCGTTGTCCGTGATGGGTCCGAAAGCGTCCAGCGAGATGATGATGCCGGACATGGACAACATGCTCATGACAGCGATGGCGATGCCGTAAAGCCCGCCCATGCGGTAGCTGATGAAGATGGCCAGGGCGATGCAGATCACCGGTAGGGCGGTGGCCCGCTGGCCGGTGGCCAGGCCAGCGATGATGTTCGTGGCGTGGCCCGTTTCACTCGCCAGCGCGATCTTGCGCACCGGGGAAAAGCTCGTGGAGGTGTAATAGTTCGTGATCAGGACCACCGCCCCCGTCAGGACGAGGCCGACAATAGAGGAGAGATAAATGCCCCCCGCCGTGTAGGTGAATCCATTGATCGTCAGCGAGTTCGGGAACATGAAAAAAGTGATTGGCAGGTAGAGTACCGCTGAGAGGGCGCTGTTCACACCAACGGCTTCCAGCAGCAGACGTCCGGGAGCACCTTTCTTCTTGTTGACGAGCAACACGCCCAGCGCCGCCCCGATGATCGAAACCCCGCCCAGCAGGAACGGATAGACGATGGCGGCATGTACCCCCTTTATAGTCAGCGCGCCGATGAGGATCGCACCGATCAGGCTCACCGCATAGGTCTCGAACACGTCGGCCGCCATGCCCGCACAGTCGCCCACGTTGTCGCCCACGTTGTCGGCGATGGTGGCGGGGTTGCGCGGGTCGTCCTCGTCCAGATGGCTTTCGATCTTGCCGACCAAATCCGCACCCACGTCGGCCGCCTTGGTGTAGATGCCGCCGCCCAGACGCGCGAACACGCTGATGAGGCTCGAACCGAGCGCGAGGCCGATCAGGCTGCTGATTGCAGTGTCCTCGCTCCCCGTCAGGCGGATTGCCAGCAGGTAGAAAATCCCCACGGAAAGCAGCGCCAGACCGACTACGAGCAGCCCCGTGACCGCTCCGCCGTTGAACGCCATGCACAGCGCCGCGTGGCGGTTTTGCTGCGCCGCAAACGCCGTCCGCACGTTTGCCAGCACGGCCACGCGCATGCCGATGAACCCCGCCGACAACGAACACCCTGCGCCCAAGAGGAAGCCCAACGCGGTCGGCCGCCCCTTCCAGATGTAGGCGAGCACGAAGATGATCACCGCGATGGCACCGATGGTGATGACTTGGCGGCTGAGGTACGCCTTGGCCCCTTCTTCAATGGCAGAGGCGACCTCTTTCATCCGACCGTCCCCCGCCTGGGCGGCAAGGATGAGCCGGATGAGGTAGAACGAACAGCCGAGCCCGAAGACTGCCAGAACGAGGGAAATCCAAACACCGTTGTTGGATTGGAGTGCGCCGAGGAACATAGCGGGAGGGGAAAATCGTGGGGGTAAAGGGGTGCCGATACAGGGAGGCGGCCAATCTAGTGACTTCCTGCCGGGCCGCAATCCTTTTCCTGCCTAACGTGCAAACACCTTTTTGGATGGCCGAAAACGACCAAAATCCGAGCCTCGCCGGGCGCAAAACCTTTTGCTAACCGCCTTTCGCCACCAGCGAAAGGATCGCTTTCTGAACGTGCAGCCGGTTCTCCGCCTGGGTGAAGATCGTGTCTGCGTTCACCTCCAGCACGCCGGCGGTGATTTCCTTTCCCCGGTAGGCGGGCAGGCAGTGCATGACCAGCGCGCCCGGGCCAGCCCGCTTGACCAGCCGCTCGTCGATCCCGTAGCGACGCAGGTCCGCTAGCCGTTCGGCCGCCTCCGCTTCCATGCCCATGCTGACCCAGACATCCGTGTAGAGCACGTCCGCCCCGGCCGCCGCCGCAGCTGGGTCCTCCTCGCAGACCACGTTCGCGCTGGCCCCGAGCCGGGCAAGCAGTCCGGCGGAGGGCCGGTACTTCGCGGGTGCCGCGATGATCAGCCGGAAGTCGCCCAGCCTCGCCGCCGCCCACATCCACGAGGCAGGCACGTTGCACGCCCCGTCTCCCAGATAGCAGATCGTCTTGCCCCGCCACGTCCCCAGCCGCTCCTGGATCGTCAGCAGGTCGGCAAGGATCTGGCAGGGATGTTCGGCGTCCGTGAGCGCGTTGATGGTCGGCAACCCGCTGGTGCGGGCGAACGTCTCGACATCCTGTTGCGAGAAAGTGCGGATGACCGCGCCATGGAGCATCCGCCCCATCACGCGCGCCGTGTCCTCGACCGGTTCGCCGCGGCTGCCCATGTGCAGGTCGCTGCCGTTGAAGAACAGGGCGTCGCCGCCGAGTTCCCGGATGCCGACCTCGAAGCTGACCCGGGTGCGCGTGGAACTCTTGCTGAAGATCAGGCCCCAGCAGCGGTGCCGCAGCGGGTGCTCCGCGTGCCGCCCGCGGCTGGCCTTCATGGCGGCCCCCAGCGAGACAACCTCCAAGATTTCCTCACGTGACAGCGATTCGATGGACAGCAGGTTCTTCATGGACGGCTGAAAAGCAGACCGGGAAAGCACGGGCCTCAGACCTCCGCCAACACCCGCTTCAGGATGGCGACCGCCCGTTCCACTTCGGTCCGGGTGACGTTGAGCGCGGGCAGCCAGCGCATGACGTGTGTCCCCGCAGGCACCGCCAGCAGCCCCGCGGCTTGCAAGCAGTCCACGAGCTGGAGGGAAGGCGCGCGCTCGCTCTTGCCAAGCGCCGTATCGCTCACCGTTCGGGCATCGAGTTCGACCCCGATCATCAGTCCGACGCCTCTGACCTCGCCGATCAAGGATGAACCGATCCCGCGCAACTGTTCCAGGGCGAATGCACCCACCTCGGCGGCGTGGGCCAGCAGGCCTTCGTCCGTGATGGTGTCCAGGGTGGCCAGCGCCGCCGCGCAGCCCAGCGGGTTACCGCCGAAGGTAGTGCCGTGGCTGCCCGGCCCGTAGAGGTCGCCGAGCCGGGCCGCCTCGCCGGTGTGCATCGTCACGGGCCGGTCACGCACCCAAATTGCTCCCATCGGGAAACTGCCCGCCATCCCTTTGGCCCAACTGACCGCGTCGGGTTCAACCTCCGGCGCACCGAGCGAGCGCCAGCCGCACCAATCCCCCGTGCGGCCCAAGCCGCACTGCACCTCGTCAAACATCAGGAGCCACCCGCGCGCGTCGCACAGGCGGCGCAGCCCACATAGGAATTTGGCGGTGGCCGGTACGATGCCGCTCTCACCTTGGATCGGCTCCAACAACACCGCGGCGGTGCGTTCCGTGGCGACGGACTCGACCGATGCCAAGTCGTTGTATACCGCCTGCACGAAGCCCGGCGTCAGCGGCTCGAACCCCTTGCGGACTTTCTCTTGTCCGGTCGCGGCAATGCTCGCCAGGGTGCGGCCGTGGAAGGATTGATGGAAGGTGATGACCTCGTGGCGTCCGCCTGTTGAAGTAAGGTTGCCGAAGCGCCGCGCCAGCTTGTAGAGCGCCTCGTTTGCCTCGGCACCGCTGTTGCAGAAGAAGCACCGGCCGGGTACGCCGACGAGTTCGACCAGCCGTTGCGCCAGTTCACCCTGGGGCCGCGTGTAGTAAAGATTGGACGTGTGGCCGAGGGTGCGCGCCTGCCGGGAGATGGCTTCCGTGAGTCGGGGATGCGCGTGTCCTAGGGAACAGACCGCAATCCCGGCCCCGAAGTCCAAGTATTCACGGCCCGCCTCGTCCCAGACGCGGCTTCCCTCCCCACGCGCCAGACAGAGCGGGAAGCGGGCGTACGTCGGCAGGACGTATTGGTCGTAGAGTTCCCGGATCGGTGGCTGGTCGCGCTCGGAGTGGTGCATGGCCTGTGGAAAAAGAGAAGGGATGTATCTAGCGGAAAACTTCGTCCGGGCAACCGGCGATTCGGGCAAACCTCATTTTCCTCCGGTCACGGTGTAGCCTTCCGCCCGCAAGTCCTCCGCCAGACCCTGTTCCATCTCCGCCGCCGCGTGGAAGGGCATCGGGTTGAAGCAGGCGTAGAGTTCGGGCAGCAGCCGGACGCCGTAGCGTTTGACGGTCCAAGCCGCCTTGTGGCCGTTTTTGTGGTTCTGGAAGCGTTCGGCGGGGTCCAGCCCCGTCATGCCCACGTAAACGCAGGGCTTGGTGGGATCGCGAGCGGGATTGATGCGCAGGACCGAAGGATGGTCGGCCACTTTGGGGTCCAGCAGCACCACGTAGACGTTGTGGTGGTGCGCGTCCGCAGTGGATGGTTTTGGCTTGGCCCGCTTCATCGCGGCAAGGCAACCCGACGCCGAGGCTCCGGCGGCGCTATAGCAGCGTCTTGGGATCGACGTATGCCATGCCGTGCGCCTCGGCGACGGCATGATGCGTGATGTGGCCGTCGTAGAGGTTGACGCCGCCCAAGAACGTTGGTTGTTTCGCCACGGCGTCCTTGAGTCCTTGGTCCGCGAGCAGTTCGACGTACCGGTGGGTCACGTTCGTGAGCGCCTGGGTAGCGGTGCGGGCATAGGCACCGGGCATGTTCGCCACACAGTAATGGGTGACACCTTCCTCGACGTACACCGGATCGTGGTGCGTCGTCGGGCGGGAGGTCTCGGCGCAGCCGCCCTGGTCGATGGCGATATCCACCAGCACGCTGCCCGGCCGCATCTGCTTGAGCATGTCGCGCGTGATGAGCTTGGGCGCGCGTGCCCCCGGCACCAGGACAGCGCCGACCAGGAGATCGACCGTGGGCAGCAGGCTCGTCAGGTGCGCCTCGCTGGAATACAGCGTGTGCGCCGTGTGCATGGTAATGTCGAGGAAGCGCATCCGTTCCAGGTCCACCTCCAGGATCGTGACGTCTGCCCCGAGGCCCGTCGCCATGCGCGCCGAGTTGACCCCGCTGCTGCCGCCGCCGATCACGACCACCTTGCCCGGCAGCACCCCCGGCCCCCCCCCCAGGAGCCCCCCCGCGCCTCCCTGGTGCTTCGCCAGGAAATACCCGCCGACGATGATCGACATGCGCCCGGCAATCTCGCTCATGGGTTCAAGCAGGGGCAAGCGCCGGTTGACCTCGATGGTCTCGTAGGCGATGCAGGTCGCGCCGCTTTTGGCCAACGCCTCGGTCAGCGGCCGGTTGGCGGCCAGATGCAGGTAAGTGAAAAGAATCTGCGCTTGGCGCAGCAGCGGGTATTCCTCGGGCAGAGGTTCCTTGACCTTCACGATCATGTCGGCCCCCGCGAAGACCTCGGCGTGTTCGCCGACCATCGTCGCGCCCGCCTGCTCGTAGTCCACGTCAGGATAACCGGAACCCGCGCCGGCCCCGCGCTCGACCAGGACGCTGTGCCCGCGTTTGATCAACTGATAGGCGGCGGACGGCAGCAACGACACGCGGTTCTCCTGCTGTTTTACTTCTTTGGGTACTCCGATTTTCATAAGCGATGTTTGGCTCGGCAGCGGTGAGGTCTCCAGCCGCGGGATTGTCTGGGCAATTGGAAAGGTGGCCGCCGGACACATCCTAACGCGCCTCGCCGGTTGTGCATGCGCGAATCCGCGACTAATTCAAAGAGGGATCGTCCGGCACCGCCGCCAGGAGCTTGTACACCGGACCGAGCGAGTTCATCACCTTGTACCAGAGCCGGTGGTTCGGGTCCAGGGTGGCTCCCTGAACATCGGGTTTGACGAGCACCCACGCCTTCTGCGCCAGCTCGCTTTCGAGCTGACCGGCCGCCCACCCCGAATATCCGACGAACGCCCGCACCCCGTCCGGGTCGGTCCGGAGGCGGTCCGCCACCTCGTCCAGCGACAGGTTCGGCTGGAACTCCGGCTTGACCTTGCCTAGCGAGAGGCTTGCGAAGCTCAACTGATCCTGACCCACCGGGCCGCCGATGTAGACGGGCACCCGTTCGAGGAGTTGCCACTGATCGTGCTCGGGCAACAGTTCCGAGGCGCTTTTACCCAGGGGACGGTTGAGCACGAAGCCGAACGCGCCCAGCGACGCCTCATGCGTGGACAGGAACAACACGCTGCGATGAAAATTCGGGTCCTTCAACGAAGGGTGCGCGGCCAGCAGCAGGCCCTGGTAGTTCCCGTCGCCGGGAGAAATCGGGCCGGAGGAGCGCGTCGGCATCTCGGAGAAGGGTTCGTGCAACCGCGTCTAACCGGATGTGGACAGCCTTCAACCTTCGCCGGGAAATCGACGCAGCCAGGCAATGGTGCCATGCGGTTTTTCCACCGGAGCCACTCCTTCCGGGAAAATCACCAACTGCGCGGCATCCGTCTTCTGGCTGACGTAGGCGGGCACGCCATAGCCGCCTTCGACGTGCCCGCGCCCGACGAGCACCACCAGTTTTCCGTCGGAATGCGACGCGAGGTAGTCGGCGATGCGCGAGGCCATGGTCTGATCCCAGAGCAACTGAGCCTTGTACATGTTCTCCAGGCTCGCGCCCCCGTGGGGACTGTGGGCCAACTGCTCGCCAAAATGCTCGTAGCCCCCCGCCAGCGGATGGAAACCGCTCGGCAGCAGGGCGCGCTCGCTTTCATCGAGGTCCATCCCCTGGGCTAGCTTGTGGCTCAGCGACGCCGGGGCGTTGAGCGCGAGACTGGGCACGTTCTCAATCAACGTCCAGCGCAGGATCTTCTCGTAGAACACCGAAAACCCGCCCCAGTGAGCCAGGAAATCGGTCTTCTGGAGAAGAGCGTCCGTGCTCAGATGTCGGTTATCCCAAGCGTCGAGCAGCGCCTGCTGGCTTGCGTCGAACATCTCCCAACCCACCGTAAACCGTGCCCCGCGGGCGTGGAGCCCCTTGAGCACGTCGAGCTGATATTCGTGGTCGGCGTCATTGTTGTGCGTTTCACCGATGTAGATCACGCGGGCCGGAGCGAGCTGGTCCCAGTACGCCCGTTCGGCGGCCGTTTCCTGCCGGGGCGCGTCCACGGGCACAGGTCCCGCCTCTCTGGGCAGCGTCAACCCGGCGTTCGGGTTCCTGCAACCTACCAACCACACGAGACAGCAGGCGGCCATCCAAAGGGCGGTGCCGTATGGATAGATTGGTCGCCGCGGCACGTTTCGAGCGGAGGAGCAGACACAACGTGAGGACGGCGCAGCCATGAAGGGAGGACAGCCTATCATGGGGCTCTGGCACTTGCAAAAAGTCGCGCCCGCTCTTATCCGTCCATCCACCCGGCGTCGTGCGAAGTCCTTACACGCCGCCCCTGTTCGTTCCGTACCCCGCACTGCCCCGAAATCATGTCTTCCAACGCTCATCGTTTTCTGCCGGTCCCGCTTGCGGCCTTGGTCGTCCCCCTGTCGTTATCCGCCGCCGCCTTGTATCTGGGCAGCGCGCTCTTTTCACCCCTAGATGCCCAGACTCCCGCCCCGGCGGCGACCTCAACCCCGGGGGCGACGGCGGCGTTGGCGGTCGCCTCTGTCGCGAAGGACGATCTCATCACGACGGCGCAGGCCGCGGGAAACTTCAAAACGTTCCTGCGGGCCGTGGAAGCAGCCGGACTGACAAACACCCTCCAGAAGCCCGGGCCCTACACGGTTTTTGCACCCACGGACACAGCGTTTTCCAAGCTGCCTGCCGGGGCACTCGACGAAATGCTCAAGCCCGAGAACAAGGCGAAGCTCGTAGCCACGCTTTCCTACCACATCGCCGCGGGCAAGTTCACCAACGCCGATCTCTCCAAGCTCGACGAGGTGAAAACGCTTCAGGGCACGGAGGTGGACGTGGACACCACCGCGGACGGCAAGATCATCGAACTGGACGAGGCGAAGATCCTCGGGGCCGACGTGGAAGCATCCAATGGCATCCTGCACGCCATCGACACGGTGCTCCAGCCCTGAGCCGTCCGGCGGTCGAGGTCGAGGTGCCCGCCCGCCTTACTGACCATCGACGAAGTAGGCGAACTTCCAGTTACCGTTAACCTGTTGGAGACCGGCGCGGTAGCTCGTGTAGGTCGTCGGGTTCGCCGCGAACTCGGCGGGAGCCACCATATAAGGTTCCTCCTTGCTGCCAAACGGGACGAAATGTTCCTTGATGACCATCTGCAATTCCGGCCAGAGGTTGTGCTCGTCCCAGTAGGCGAAAACGCCTGGACCCTCCTGACCGGGTTGGAGCCCGTAGCCGAAGTCGGTTGTCATCATGGAAGCGAGCGTATTCACGTCGTGCGCCGCGACGACCAGACGCAACCGGCCGATGAACGACTGGAAGGCTTGGTCGCGGTTCTGGTCCGCGAGCGTGTTCACCAGAGGTTTGGAAGGGGCGGTGGCCGCCGCTTTCGTGGCGGGCTTCTGTTCGGGCAGGCTGTTGCAGGCGGCGAGGAGCGCCAACACACAGGGCAACGCGAACAGGACCGGACGTTTTGGGGTTTGCATTGGGAAATCGGTGCTCAGGTGGAAGCGGCGCGGCGGCCTTTTTCGCCCGGGCCTCCACGGGCGGCCCCCAAGCGCTTGCGCGCTTCCATCCGCTTGGCTCCGGGCAGTCGCATCAGGATAGGATGCACGCAGAAAATGAAGAACAGGAGGCCTATGAACCGTGCCATGCCCCCGGTCGGACTCACCCGCCGGATGCGCCGGGCACGGATCGAGGCGAAGACGTTGTCGATGGTCAGCTCGGCCCCGCCCTCCAGCCCGAGCCAGGAATAGTTCTGGCCGAAGAAGCGCCGCTGGTGCGCGTCCGAGGTGGCCAGAAGCGGGATGTTGTGCGCTGCCGCCAGACGAACCGCCGAAGCGTTCGGATTCAGCAGCGGGATGTGGAAATGGCAGTATTCGATGGCGTCGAAGCAATCGAGATGATCCTTCAACCGCGCTCCGATGGAACCGCCCAGCCGGTAGAACGGATGCGGCGCGAACGTCAACAGTGAATTGCCCCGCCACTGCCGCAGGCGGCGCAGGTCATCGAAATCGCGCAAGCCCGCGGCTTCCTCGGGCGAGATGTTCAAGAGCACCACGTCGGCTCCGTCGATCCGCATCTCCGCGGCCCGGATGAGGAGGATGCCCATCTCCGCGGCGCGCGCGAACACGCCCGGATCGTCAAACACCTTGTCGTGCAGCGTGACCGCCAGCACGCGGAAACCCTGGGTTGAGGCGAGGTCGAGCAGTTGCCGGGCGGTGTAGTCAATCTCGTCGAACGGGTCCTCGTCCGTGTGGAGGTGCAGGTCGGCTTTGACCCACGCGACCTGCTCCGTCGGCTGCCGGGCGGGATGGATGGGAGCTTCCACTGGAGGCATCATAGAGGAGCGCGGAAAGCGCGTGCAACTGTGAAAAGCAGCGCGCGGGCCAAGATTATCCCGTGCGGCGAGAACGGTGGCCGGCCACGCCCCGCCGGCGAAAGATCGCTTGCAACGTTTTGCGCTCGTGGTAGTGGTGGTTCCCTTTCAATCCGCTCGGGTGGTGAAATGGCAGACACGTACGTTTGAGGGGCGTATGCCGCAAGGCATGGGGGTTCAAGTCCCCCCCCGAGCATTTGACCCCGTCTTTTCAGGCGAGGACCTTCAACGCACGGCGCAGGCAACGTACCCGC
>CALMAQ010000201.1 GCA_937859745.1 uncultured Verrucomicrobiota bacterium
GTGTTGAGGAAGTAGGCCCCGCGTTTCATGCACGCGAACTGCGGGGTGCCGAACATGCCGCGGGTCGCCACCGTGTCGGGGACGTGGCAAGAGACGAAATCCGCGCGGGCCAGCAGGTCGTCGAGCCCCAGCAGCGGCGCGGAGAGTTCGGCCACGGTCAACGAGTCGGGATGCGCCATCACGTCGTGGGCGACGATTTGCATCCCGAAGGCCCGGGCGCGCACGCCGACCCGGAAACCGATGCGGCCCAGGCCCACCAGCCCGAGCGTCTTGCCGTAGAGTTCCACGCCCGTGAAGCGCGCCCGGTCCCACCCGCCCGCGCGGGTGTCCTGGTCGGCGGCGGGGATCTGCCGGGCGAGCGCGAGCATGAGGCCCAGGGTCAACTCGGCCACGGAAATCGCGTTCTGCTCGGGGGCGAAAACCACCACGACGCCCGCGACGGTCGCGGCGGGTACGTCCACCGTCTCCAGGCCGACGCCCGCGCGTCCGACCACTTGCAGGCGGGGACCGGCCGCCGCGAGCAAGGCAGGCGTGACCCGCGTCTGGTTCCGCACGAACAGGGCGTCGAAACCTTCCGCCAGCCGCCGGGCGAGCTGGTCGGGGTTCTTCCAGAGATCGGGTTCGCGGACGACCTCGAACTCGGCGGCGAGGCCGTCGATTTCGGGGCCGACGATCTGCTCGGAAACCAGGATGCGTTTCGTCATCGTTCAAGGGGAAGGAAATCGCAAAGGGCGATTCCTACCAGGCTGGCGCGAGCGGGGCGCGCCAGCCTGGCGAAACCGCCGGTCGCAGTCCGAGGCTGCACCCGGCAGAGGGTCACGCGCTGCGGTAGAGCTTGGTCATCACGAACTCACGATGATTCAGCGCCTCCGCGGCGGTCAGGCGGCCGTTGGCCGTGCGGACGATCATGTCGATGAGCCGGTCGCCCGCCTGGTCAATCGACATCTCGCCGCGCAGGATCGCGGAAACGTCCACGTCGATGTGCTCGCTCATCGTGGCGACGGTCTGCGGGTTGCCGGTGATCTTGATGACGGGTTCGATGGGGTTGCCGATGATGTTGCCCTGGCCGGTGGGGAAGAGGTGGACCACCGCGCCGGACGCCGCCCAGAGCGTCACGGCCTCGGCCGCGGCGCTCGACGTGTCCATGAAGTAGAGGCCGGGCCCCTTCCCGGGCGTCTCGGCGGGCTTGAGCGCGTCGATGAATTTGGTCTTTTTGCCCAGCTTCTCGATGTTGCCCATCGCCTTTTCCTCGATGGTGGAAAGGCCGCCCGCGATGTTGCCCTTGGTCGGCTGCGACTCGGAAAGGTCATCCGTCTTTTCCTTCATGATCATGTCCGTGTAGTGGTCGAACATGGCGCGGAACTTCTTCTTGACCTCCTCGGAGGCCGCCTTGCCTTCGACGATGTTCTCGCCGCCGGTCAGTTCGCTCGTCTCGCCGAAGCTGGCCATGCCGCCGGTGGCGCAATGCTTGTCGATGACGTTGCCCACCGTCGGGCAGGAGGACAGGCCGGTGGTCGTATCGCTCTCGCCGCACTTGACGGAGATGTAGAGTTCCTCGAACGAGCACTCGGTGCGCTGGATTTCGCTGGCCGCCTGCACCATCTCCTTCGCCGCCCAGCTCGCCGCGGCGACCGTGGCGATCTGGCCGTGCTTCTCGATGGCGAAGCCCTTGACCGGCTTGCCGCTCTTGGCGATGCCGTCCACGATGCGGCCGGTCCAGCCCGGTTCGATGCCGATGACCACGACGGCGGCCACGTTCGGGTTGGTCCCGGTGCCGATCACCGTGCGAAAAAACAGTTCCAGGTCCTCGCCGAACTGGAGGCGGCCGTAGGCGTGCGGCAGCGCCATTGTCCCGGCGACGTTGTGGGCGACCGCCTCGCAGGCGGCGTTGGAGATGTCATCGACCGGCAGGATGATGACGTGGTTGCGGATGCCGACGCGGCCGTTCTCGCGGCGGTAGCCGAGGATTTTCTTGAGACTCATGTAGGGGTATGCGAGGGAGAGAAGTGTCTGGTTGGGAAAAAATAAGGACGGAGGCTAGTCGCGGCTACCAGCGTTTCGTCTTGACGTTGTGGACGTGGACGTGCTCGCCCTTTTTGACGGCGGCGACGAACTTGCCGCAGTCCACGCCGTACTTGGTCAGCGTGTCGCCCTGCGCGATGTCATGCAGCGCGATCTTGTGGCCGAGGGGGATGTTCATCTTGACCTCCAGGTCCGTGGGCTTGTTCGATTCGAGCGAGACGCCGTGCGCCTGCTCGCCGGCCTGGAGGTCCACCACGGCGACGGCGACGTTGTCCGCGTCGTCATGGATGAGGAAGTGGATCGCGGGGCGTCCGGAGAGGGACGAGGCAGAGGATTTGGTGTGTTCGGCGGTTTGCATGGAAACGAGGGTGGAGGGTTCTTGGAGCGTGGGGAAAATCTGCCTTGTGAGAGGCGGGGTCAAGCGATCCAGCCGAGAAGGATGACCGCCAGCGTGCCCGAACCGGCGCACAGCCAGAGCACGATCCCCTGGATGAAGGGGCGCGGGCCGGTCTCGCGCACGGCGGCGCGGTCCAGGCAGAGTCCGATGAGGAACAGGGTGAGCACCAGGGCCTGGCGCGCCACCGCCGAGATGCCCTGGCTCAGCGTGTGCAGCGCCGGGTACGCCGTGAAGAACGCCGCCATCGCCAGGAAGCCCAGGATGAACCACGGGTACTGGCGTCCGCGCTTGATCGACTTGCCGCCACTTTCCGCCGCCCGTGCGGCCGCCGTTTCGCCGGCGGGCGCGGACCGGTTGCCCCCGGCGTAGAGGAAGCCGAGCAGCAGCGTGACCGGCACGATCCACAGGGCGCGGGCGAGCTTGACCGTGGTGGCGATCTCCAGCGCCTTGTGGCCGAAGGTCATCGCCGCGCCGACGACCGAACTCGTGTCGTGGATCGCCAGCGCGCACCACAGGCCGAACTGCCGGTCCGTCAGGTGCAGGGCGTGGCCGATGACCGGAAAGAGGATCAGCGCCACGGCGTTGAGCGCGAACACCACGGCGAGGGAGACGGAAATCTCGTGCGGCCTGGCGCGCAGTACCGGAGCCGCCGCCGCGATGGCGCTGCCGCCGCAGATGGCGGTGCCCACGCTGATGAGCAGCCCCGCTTCCCGCTGCACGCCGAGCCAGCGGCCCAGGAGCGAACCGAGCAAAATGGTCAGCGTCAGCCCGACCAGCGTGTAGCCGATGCCCGCCACGCCCACCCGGCCGACGACGGCCAGGTTCATCGCCGCGCCGAGACCGATCACCGAAACCTGGAGCAGGTTGCTCGACAGTGAACGGGTCAGATTCTGGTGGGGGTTGCCGAAGAGGAGCGAAATGACGATGCCTGCCACGAGCGCCTCCGCGCCCGAAACCCACGGCAGCAGCGTCGCCACGGCGCACAGCGGGATCAACCAGGAGGCGAAGGGCGACGGCGCGACCGTGGGCGTGGTCTCGGCGGGCGGCGGCGCGGTCGCACCACTCGGCACGGTTACGGGGGGGGAGGAAGACAACTCGTTCATCACTGCGGAGCATTAAGCACCACCTGCCCCCAACGAAACAGACGCAAGGTTTGATTTGTTATCAGTTTTCGTGATAGCTTGCCACGCATGTACACCGCGCGCCTCAAGATCGATGCTAACCTGCTGAGTGTTTTCATCGCCGTGGCGGAGGTGGGCCGCATCTCGGAGGCTTCCAAGCAGTTGCACCTTTCCCAGCCCGCCGTCACCGCGCAGATCCGCAAGCTGGAGCAGAACCTGAGCACGCCGCTCTTCGTGCGTTCCGTGCGCGGGGTTTCCCTGACGGCGGCGGGCAGCAAGCTGCTGGACTACGCGCACCAGATGCGCCGCCTGATGGACGAAGCCATGGTGGCGGTGTCGAGCCGGGACGCCTCCTCCCTCGTGGGCACGCTGGCGATTGCCGCCAGCACGACGACCAGCGGCCACGTCCTGCCGCGGCTGCTGCCCAGCTTCCGCCAGTTGTACCCGCAGGTGTCCATCGTCGTGGAGGTCGGCAACACCGATGCGGCCCTGGAGATGGTCCGCAAGGGGAGCGTCCCCCTGGGGCTGGTGGAAGGCCACCGCCGCGCGGCGGGCCTGCACCTGGAACCTTACGTCAAGGACGAGATCGTCCCGGTGATCGGCACCGCTCTCACGGACCGCGCGCTGCTGGCGAAGGTGGAGAAAATCCGCACCGCGAAGGATCTGCTCGGCCTGCCGTTGATCTGGCGCGAGCCGGGCAGCGGCACGCGCGCGGTGGTCGAGGCGGCCTTCAACAAGGCGGGCCTGAAACGCCCCGCCGCGCCGGACCTGGTGCTCGGCACGACGCAAGCCATCCGCACGGCGGCCGTTTATGGGTTGGGCGTCGCCTTCCTCTCGCGCTGGTGCATGCAGAGCGAGCTGGCCCTGGACAAACTGCGGGTGCTCAACGTCCCCGGCTTCACCATCGAGCGTTCGTTTTACTGGGTTATGCCCTCCGGTGGGTTGGGCGGAATCACCGAGCAGTTCCTGGAACACGCCCGCCGGTTCCCGCCCCAACTGTTACCCGCGCCTCTCAACGCGCGAGCCGCGTCAAACCGAGGCTGAGGCCGGGGAAGGCGCAGAGCAAAATGATGGCCGCGACCATCAGCACGATGAACGGCAGCACGCCGCGGATGATCTCCCCGAGCGAGACCTCCGGGGCGATGTTTTTGATGACGAAAATGTTCAGGCCCACCGGGGGATGGATCAGCCCCATTTCCATGACAATGGTCATGATGACGCCGAACCAGATCAGGTCGAACCCGGCGGCGCGCAGCGGCGGCAGGATGATCGGCGTGGTCATCAGGATGATGGAAACCGGCGGCAGGAAGAATCCCAGGAGCAGGACCAGCACGAGGATCGTCACCAGCAGCGCCCACTTGGAAAGGTGCAGGGCGACGATGTACTCCGCCGCCGACTGGGAGATGTGCAGGAAGCTCATCACGTAGGAATACAGCAGCGACATGCCGATGATGAACATGAGCATCGTGGACTCGCGCAACGTCCCGGCGAGGATCGGCGCGAGGTCGCGGGGCCGCCAGACCTGGTAGACGATGGCCACGAGCACCAGGGCCAGGATCGCGCCCAGCCCGGCGGTTTCCGAGGGCGTCGCAAAGCCGCCGTAGAGCGCGAACATCACGCCCGTAAGCAGGATGAGGAACGGCAGCACGCGCGGCAGCGCCCGCAGGCGGTCGCGCATGGAAGTTTCCGTGTCGTCGAGCAGCGCGGACCGTTCCCCGCTGGCCGCGAAGCGCGCCGTGGCGGCCCGGTGCTCGCGGCGGTATTGCCAGCCCACGTAGAGGCAGAACAGCCCGACCAGGAGCAGGCCCGGCACGATGCCCGCCAGGAACAGCTTGCCCAGGGACTGCTCCGCCGCCACGGCGTAGAGGATCATCGTGATGGAGGGCGGCAGCAGGATGCCCAGGGTGCCGCCCGCCGCGATGATCCCGGTCGCCAGGGAGGATGAATAGCCCCGCCGCTGCATCTCCGGGATGCCCGCCGTGCCGATGGCCGAGCAGGTCGCCGGGGAGGAGCCCGCCATCGCCGCGAACAGCCCGCAGGCGAACACGTTGACGATGCCCATGCCGCCGGGCACCCGCCGCATCCAGGCGTGGAGCGCGGCATAGAGGTCCTGCGCCGCGCGCGATTTGCCGATGGCCGCGCCCTTGAGGATGAACAGCGGGATGGAAAGCAGCGTGATGCCGCTCATTTCCTCGTAGACGTTCTGCGTGACCGTGTCGAGCGACGACGCGGGCATGAAGAAATACATGAACGTTACCGCCACGCTGCCCAGCGCGAAGGCGATGGGCATGCCCGAGAGCATCAGGAGCAGGGTGGCGAGGCCGTAAAGGATGCCGATGACGGTGACACTCATGTCGTTTTAATGGTCTGACCTAGCGATGGTCCGGTGAGGCGCAACAGCACCTGGCAAAAGAATTGGAGGACCAGCAGCGTCATGCCCGCGGCCATCAGCGAATAGGGAATCCAGAGCGGCGGGGCCCAGGTCGTGGAGGTGGTCTGGCCCTCGCGCCAGGCCTCGGCGCAAAGCGTCCAGGATTTCCACGCGAAGAAGGCGCAGAACAGACCCGACACGGTATCCACCAGCAACAGGCGCAACGAGTTGAGGCGCGGCGGGAGCAGGCCTTCGAGCACGCCGATGCCGACGTGGCCCCGGTGCGCCTGCACCATCGCCCCGCAGCCGAAGGTCGCGCCGACGAGCAGGAACACCGCCATCTCATCCTGCCAGTCCGTGGGCGACTTGAACAGGTAGCGCACGACCACGCTGTAGGAAAGCACCAGGGAGGCGGCGACCAGGGCGAACATCGCCACGAACACCACGACCCAGTTGATGTAGTACAGCGCCCACTCCAGCGGGTTGCGCGTCTCCGGCCGCGGCACGGTCCGCCGCGCGTGCGCGCCGTCGGGCAGCGACGTGGCCGCGTCTTGCACGTCGTGGCCGCTCATTCACTTCACGTCCTGCGCCAGCTTGATGAGGTGCGCGCAGGATTCGTTGCGCGCGGCGAAATCCTTCCAGGAGCTGTCCCGCGACAGCGCGCGCCACTTCTCCACGGTCGCGTCGTCGAGGTCCACGACCTTGGCCCCCTTCTTCGCGTAGACGTCGGCGACCGCCTGGTCGTCGGCCTTGGCCTGCTCGGTGGCGAACTTTTCCATGTCGTCGCCGACCGAGCGGATGGCGGCCTGCTGGTCCTTGGTCAGTCCGTCGAAGATCTGCTTGGACATCAGCAGCGGCTCGAACATGAACCAGTAAGCCTTGCCCCGGCCGGTGGTCAGGGACTTGGAGACCTCCTCCAGCCGGAAGGAGACCAGGCTGGTGGAACTGGTCAGCGCGGCGTCCATCGCGCCGGTCTGCATCGCTGCGTAGATTTCGTTGGAGGGCAGCGAGATCACCGCCGCGCCCGCCGCCTTGAGCGCGAGGTCCACCTCGCGGCTGCCGCCGCGGATTTTGAGGTCCTTGGCCGAGGCGGGATCGGTCACCGGCGCGCCGCGGCTGGCCATGCCACCGGCCTGCCAGATCCAGGTCACAATCATGACGCCCTTGTCCTCCATGAGCTTGGCCAATTCCTTGCCGACGGGCGCGGACTTCCAGGCCGCGCCCTGCTCGTAGGAGGTGACCAACCCGGGCATGAGCGTCATGTTCAGCTCGGGGATTTCGCCGCCCGCGTAGGCCAGCGGCAGCAGGCACATGTCCAGCGCGCCCTTGCGCATGGCGCTGTACTGCGAGTTGGTCTTCATCAACGACGAGCCCGGATAGATCTCGAACTTGAGGCTGCCGTTCGTGCGCTTCTCGACCTCCTGGGCGAAGAGGCGGACCAGCCGGTCGCGAAAGTCGCCCTGGTCGATGGTCCCGCCCGGGAACTGGTGGGAAATCTTGAGCGTCTTGGCTTGCGCCCAGGCCGATGTGGCCGGGGCGGCGAGGGCAAGGATGGCCGCCGCCCCGAAAAGGGCGGGCAGGGAACGGTTGTGGAGGAGGGAGCGGATCTTCATGGGAGGGAGAGTGGAAGGG
>CALMAQ010000202.1 GCA_937859745.1 uncultured Verrucomicrobiota bacterium
GGGCCGGGAGGCCGAGCTTGGCGGCGATCAGTTCGATGGGGAGGAGGTTCTTTTTCACGCGGCGGGGTCCTTCGTCTTTGGGGCAAACTTACGCCTGTCTTGGAGGATAGCTCAGACGACCAAGGATTGCTCGAAGGAGGTCTTGCTGCCCAGGAAATTTGGGTCAGACCGAGTTGTTCGCCTGTTTTTGCGTGTGAACCGATGAGACCCGGTTCGATCGCTCACGGAGGGCAATCGAGAGAGCGGGATGGCAGTAGAGAGCCCACTCGGATCGCGTGAGACAGAGGTGCGCTGAATGGGTCATGGATACTTTGCGGAAGCACCCGGCCAAATGGGCCGTTGGCCAGGAGCATCTTCTATGGGAAGCTCGTTGAAAGAGCCAGCAAGGTGCAATCCCAGCGTCCACGTTGCAGGGTTCACCCTCGCTTTTACTCCGCGGTACTACGGGTGGACCCGGGCTGGAAGCGCAAAGGTTCCGAGTACTACTCCTGGCCGCCGGGTCGTTTCATGGACACGACCAACTCTCGGGCGACCCGAAGCGCGGCCTGGTGTCCAAGATCCTCTTCGATCAAGGCAAGAGACAGATCGATGCCTGCCGTGATGCCGGCGGAAGTGTAGAACGGACCGTCCTTCAAAAACAGGGCGTTCGCATCGACCTGGAGGGCCGGATACCGGCGGGCGACGTCCGGGGCAAAACGCCAGTGCGTGGTGACCTTGCGGCCATCCAGAAGACCGGTCGGAGCCAAACCGTAAATGCCGGTGCAAACCGACGCGATCCTACGCACCGCCCCCGCCCGGCTTTTGATCCAGGCGCAGATGGTGGAGTTCGTCTCTGGTTCCCGCAAGCCCCGACCTCCAGGAACGATGAGAGAGTCGAGCGGCGGACATCGCGCGAGCGCGTGGTGCGGACGCAGGGTGATGCCCGATTCAGCCACGACCTCTCGCGCGCTTGAACCCAGGGTCACGAGATCGTAGCCGGGTTGCCCGGACGCGGCGCAGGCGCAGGCGAACGCTTCCATCGGCCCGATGACGTCGAGGGCGGTGATCCCATCGAAGAGCAAAAAACCGATCCTGCGAGCACGCGGCACCGTTCCATTCATGCGCTCACCTTAACGCTCCGAAAGCGTGTCTGAAATGACATAAATCCGACACCTTCGGCCATGGCGGTTCTGCCTTTGGAGCCAGTCTGGGAAACGGTTGCGATCATCAGTGATGGCGACGGAGAGGCAGTGAGTTTACCTGGGCAAAACCGTGGCACATTCTTCCTCGCTTGGTTGGTCGGATAAACTTTTCGGCTCATCCACCCACTTTGCGTTACCTCGAGTTCGTGACAGGCTCCAGCAAACTGAGGCGGGCGGCGATCAGGATTTCCTCCGAGAGCGCATCGCCTTTGGTGGCACGGGCAAGCAGAGGACGGCTCCCACCAACGTCGCGCAGGGAGCGAGCGCCTGTTTCCGCGTCGCAGCAACAAAGCGGCAAGGCAACCCTCGCATGCGCCGGTAAGTCCCCCCCGCTCAAGACTTCTTGCCCAGCCTGCGCGTGGACCGGGGACTGCCACCGCGTTGTTTCTTTCTTTGCGGGATAGGAAGCATCCCATCGAGTTTTTCCAGCAGTTCAAGCACTTCGAATGGCTTTGGCAGATAGCCGTTCGCACCCAGCCCCATCAGCCGCTCGCGGCTGTGCGCGGTGGCGTCTGCACTGAGCATCAGGACGGGTGTCCGCCGGGTGCGTGGAGACTTCCGCAGTTCGGTCAGCACCACATCGCCCTTCAAGCCGGGAAGCTGGAGGTCCAACAAAATCAGGTCCGGCGAGGCGGCGAGGGCCCGCTCGAGGCCAACCTGGCCATCCGTCGCGCAGAGAAAATGCCACTGCGGACGGAGCCGCTCGACGACGGTCTTGACGACCTGGAGGTTTGAAAGGTTGTCCTCGACGTAGAGTAACGTGGCGGTTCGAGCCGCTTTTGACTTGGTGCCCGCCGGGGATTTGCCCTGGACCGTTGCTAACTGGTTTGCCTCGTTTTTCGCTGCGGGTACCTCAACCCAAAAGGTGCTTCCTACATTGACCCGACTCTCCGCACCAATGCTGCCGTCCATCGCTTCCATCAGACGCTTGGATACCACCAAGCCAAGCCCGGAACCCTCCACTTCACCGTATTCGTGACCCAACCGCTCGAAAGGCACGAACAGGCGTTCCAAACCCTCGGGTGAGATGCCGGGCCCCGTGTCCTCGACCCGCAGACGCCACCGGTTGCCCGGCACGCGCTCGCAGCCAACCGTCACCTTGCCACAAGGGTGATTGTACTTGATTGCGTTGGAGAGCAGGTTGAGCAGCACCTGACGCATGCGCTGCCCGTCGGCCCAGACGAGGCGAGGATTTGCAGGAATTTCCTCGGCGGAGCAGCTAACCTGGCGGGCTTGCGCCATTTTCGAGGTGAGACCCACGCACTCGCGGATCAGCTGATCGATGCAGACGGCGTTGGGCCTGAGCCGGAGTTCCCCCGTGTCAACGCGCGTGAGGTCGAGCACTTCATCCACCAGGGCGAGCAAGTGCTGTCCGCCTTTGAGCACGTAGTTCACGCACTGCGTGTCTTGTTCGCTCAGCGAACTCATGCCCAGCACCTGGCCAAACCCGAGGATGGCGTTGAGCGGGGTTCTCAACTCATGACTCATGCGCGATAAAAACAAACTTTTTGCGGCGTTGGCCCTTTCGGCTTCCTCCTTGGCTTGCCGCAGCATCAGTTCGTCCCGGTGGCGTGCGGTCACATCGATGCCGCTAGCGATCCGCAGGTACCGGCCGTCCGGCAGTTGTCCGAGGTTCACGACGCTCAGGTCCCAGATACGTTCGGTGCCGTCCTTGCAGCGGAACCGCCGGCCGGGTCGTTCGATGCTGTCCCCTGTGCGCACGGAAAATTGCGTCAGGAAGCGTTGCACCTCTTCTTCCGCCTCCCGCGTGAAGTAAGCTCGTTCAATCCAATCCTTGAAGGTGGTCAACTCATGGCGAGCGTATCCGGTCAATCGCATCCATGCCTCGTTGACCTGGAGGATCTCGCCGTCGTCGGCGAAGAGCAGGATGGGAAAAGGGGAATGGAGGTTGGCCAGGCGAAAACGCTGTTCGCTTTCGCGCAAGGCGCTTTCCGCTTTCTTGCTCGCCGTGATTTCCCGGGCCACCCCGACCATCCGTACGGGCTGGCCGGCGGCATTGTACAAAGCACGGCCGCTGCTGACGATCCAATGCACGCTGCCATCTCCATGGACCGAACGGAGTTCGGTGTTGGCGTCTCGCTGCTCCGCGATGGCGCTCTGCAATTCCAAAGCCACCGCCTCGCGGTCGTCGGGATGCACGCACGCCAGCCATTGCTCGTAGTTGCCCACCCGTTGCTCCCGGGGCAGGTCGAACATCGCGTTGTGCTCGGGCGACCACAGCACGTCCCCCGTTGTGATGTTCCAGTCCCAGGTGCCTGAGCCGGTAGTTTCCATCGCCAGCCGCAGGCGCTCCGCCGTGGCCAAGAAGGCGGCTTCCGTCTCCTTGCGGTCCGTGATGTCGGTGGAGGTGCCGTACCAACGCTCGATCTGGCCGTCTGCGCCGTGGACCGGCCGGGCCCGCGCCAGGAACCAGCGGTACTCGCCGTCCACTGCCCTTTTCAGCCGACATTCCATCTCGTAAGGCTCACCGGATGCCAGCGCCGCGCGCCACATGGCTGTCATCGGTCCTATGTCCTCCGGGTGAACGATCTCCGCCCATCGATCATTGCCGAGGGTGCCCGGCACCAAGCCCGCGAAGTCGTACCACCGCTGGTTGTAGTAGTCGACGACGCCGTCCGCGCTGGTCGCCCACACGATCTGCGGCATCATGTCGGCCAGTTGCCGAAACCCCGCTTCGCTTCGGACCAGCGCCTCCTGGACACGCCTGCTTTCGGTGATGTTCGTAGCGAGGCCCGTCGTGCCTTCGATCTGCCCGTCCACCGCATGCACCGGAAGTGCGCGGTTCTTCGCCCGGTTGACGCTTCCATCCGGCAACGGGACCCGGAACTCCTCCTCGAACTCCAAGCCGGCCGGTCGGCCAAGGGAGGCTGACCTCACTGCTTCGCGATTTTCGGGATGCACAAATTCAAGGAAGCTTTGTTGGTTCTCGCTGGAACCCCGCACTGGCCTTTGATGAACCGGGGCGTCATCCGGGCTCGCGTGGAGAAATTTCCAGCCCGCGCGCCTCGGCGGTGGATTCGGCCCTCCTCCGTCGGTGGTTCATCCTCCTCTACGCCTTCAGGGACGATGCCAGCACAGAAACGGCGTAGGCGATGTGACCAATGGCAACTGCAAACTCCTGCATCATCCCTGCCGTTTCCCAAGGGGATGATAAGCACGTTCACTCCACTGTGTGGCAGCGTACATAGCAGCCATGATGGACATCAACACCAACAAGATAATCGACGGCAAGCCGGTGACACTTTCTACCATGTGATGTGACCATCCACCGGGTTCCACCGTATGTGCGCAGAAGAACGCTAGCACCAAAGAACAAGCGATCCCCACACCAAGAACCATGCGTTGATTGGCCCACGCGTTGAACGACCAAGGACTCTTGCGGATGGCTATTGAGGAAGCATTCGTTTGCAGCCGGGCACGGGTTTCCATGTGCATTTCCAGCCGTGCGATCAGCCAGTGGCAGGTGTCCAGAAACTGACGTTGGTCCCCGCCGAAACTATCTTCTTCACTGTAAACCAGCCTGTAGTTCATGTCGGCAATAATTCTCAACTCCTGCAGTTCATCGTGCTTGAGTAGATGCTGGATGCTGTCGGTTCGCTCGTGAAGATTTCTCCCGCTCCCTTGCAGCAGAAACACGAGGTTATCAATTTGGCGGGTGAGTTCGACGGCGGATTCCTGAAAAGGCGTGCTCATCATTCTTGATATTGAGCAGATGCTGGGCTTGATGACGGTTGAACCAAGTGGGGAATATCCCCGATTTGCTGCCTGGATCGATTCCAGAGGAAGCTTGTGAACATGGTAGTACTTCTTCGAGGTGGTTCAGAGTGGTGATAAGCTGGCGGCATGGCCGCCAAGCAACCCCTGCGCCGCCTCAACGGCGAAGAACGCCTGCTGGTCGAACGCGCCGTGCGAGCGGATGCGTGCGCGCATTCTACTGGCTGCCAGCGACGAGCCCGCTTGGAGCGACATCAAGGCCCCTCGACTGATCCCGGGCCAATCAATGCCTCGAATGATCGATCACAATCGGCAGCCGGAACTCGGTTTGCGACCAAAAGCAGGTCGAGTTTGGTCAGGAGTTCGTTGACGTTGAATGGCTTGGCCAAGTAATCGTTCGCGCCGAGCGCGAGCAGGCGCTCGCGGCTGTGACTCATCGCGTCTGCGCTCAGCAAGAGCACCGGCAAGTGATTTGTACTTGGGTCCGCACGCAATTCTGCCAGCACGGCGTCGCCATTGAGGTCCGGAAGTTGCAAGTCCAGGAGAATGCAGTCCGGATGGCGCTTCCGTGCTTGCGCCAAACCGCTGGACCCGTCCGTCGCCGAGAGAAAAGTCCAGCGTGGTCGCAAGCGCTCCACGACCATCTTGACGACCTGCACGTTGGATGGGTTGTCTTCGATGTAGAGCAGCGTGGCGTCCGACAGGCTTCCGGGATCGGTAACCGCTGCTTCCGCGGGGCACGATTGCTTCGTACCGGTGGCGGTCGCTCGCTTCCCGGCGACGGGCAATTCGATCCAGAAGCTGCTTCCCACCCCGGGTTCGCTTTCCACTCCCATCCGGCCGTTCATCGCCTCGATGAGTTGCTTCGTCACAACGAGTCCCAAACCGGTTCCTTCCGCCTCGCCATATTCCTGCCCGAGGCGCTCAAACGGCACGAAGAGCCGCACGATCTGTTCGGGGCTGATCCCCAACCCTGTATCCTTCACGGTGAGCCGCATGCCGCCGCTGATCATCCGCTCGCAACTCACGAGCACACTGCCGTTCGGGCGGTTATACTTGATGGCGTTGGAAAGTAAATTGAGCAGGACCTGACGCAGCCGCTGTTCGTCGGCCAGCACCGGCGTCCGCGAAAAGTGGCGGCCATCGATTCGACAAGTCACGTCGCGCACTTTGGCCACCCGCTCCACGAGACCGATGCACTGCCGGACGAGGGCACGGAGAGAGACGCTGGCCGGTTGCAATTCGAGTTGGCCCGATTCCACCCGCGCCAGATCCAGGACGTCGTCCACCAGGGAGAGCAGGTGTTTGCCGCCACTGAGGATGTGGTTGACGCTCTGCAAATCCTCCTTCGCGAGCGGACCCGTCTCCAGAAGTTGTCCGAAGCCGAGGATGGCATTGAGGGGGGTGCGCAGTTCGTGGCTCATCCGGGAGAGGAACACGCTCTTGGCGTGGTTGGCCCGTTCCGCCTCGTCCTTGGCCTGGCGCAGCACGGTTTCCAGCGCGTGCCGCTCCGTCATGTCGCTGGCCGTCGAGATGATGAGCCAGCGGCCGTCCGGCAGCCGGCCCAGAATGGCCGTACTGAAATCCCAGATCCGCTCCTCGCCACCCGCGCAGCGGATGCGGACACCGGGGTTCCGCACCGCCCCCACGTGTTCGATCAACCTGGCGACGAGGGCGTGCACAGGGTCCTCCTCCGTCCTGGTAGGAAATGCCAGCCGCATCCAATCCTCGAAGGTGGTCAGTTCCTGCGCCGTATAGCCCGTGATGTGGGTCCATGCGTCGTTGACCTGGAGCACTTCGCCGTCGTCGGCGAAGAGCAACGTTGGGCAAGGCGAGTGGAAGTTGGCCAGGCGGAAGCGTTCCTCGCTCTGGCGCAGCGCCACTTCGCGGTTTTTTTCCTCCGTGACATCCATGACGATGCCATCGCACATCACCCCGCCGTCGGGCAGCTTCTCTGGCCGGGAATCGATCTGTACCCAACAGACTTCGCCGCTTGGGAGGAGATGGCGGCCCCGCCAATGCAAGGGAATCAACGTCCGCTCGGCCTCGAACAAAGCGTCCGCCAACGCCTGCCGGTCCTCGGGGTGGATCCGTTCGAGCAGGTAAGCGGGTCGAGCCTGTATCTCGCTGGGCCCGACGCCATAAAATTTGCGGCAATTCTCACTGATAAACGGAACGGCCACCGTCCCGTCAGGTCGCGAGAGATGTTGGTAAACCATCCCCGGCGTATGAGCGGCGATCCGGTTGTAACCAATTTCCACCTCCCGCAAGCTTTCCTCGGTGCGCCGTCGGATGATGGCGGCCGCCAGAATGTTGGCCACCAACTGGACGAAGTGCACGTCGTCCTCGGTGAAAGTCCGTGGAAACGGGGAACCGATTCCCAGGATGCCAAAATGGCGATCGCCCGGTCTGGAACCTCCGATCAACAAGCCCAGCGCGGAAATGAATTTGTGGTTCTCGAAGGCCGGCGGCAGTTGAAACCGCTTTTCGGTGCGTGCGTCCGCCACGATGACCGGTTCGCCGGTCGCGAGGATGTAGCCTGCATAGGTGCTGGGATCGTCGCCGGAAAGGACGCTGCCCACGCCGCTTCCATCCAGCCCTTGACTCGCCCGGACAACAAAGCATTTTCGTTCCGCGAGGTGTTCGTGCACGCAGCAGACTTCAACGTTCAACGTCGCGCGAACCACGTTGACGGCTTCCTGCAAAAGCTCGTCGATGCTGCCGCCACCCAATGCGCGGCTGCCCAGTTTGGCGAGCGCCTCATGGTTGCGCGCCCGGATCCGCAAACGTTCCTCGGCTTGTTTGCGCCCGGAAATATCCCTCACCAGCGCAAGCATGCGACGCCCCGCATCCGCTTCCAGCACGCTCATGCGAACCTCGGTCCAGAATACTTTCCCGTCACGCTTTCGGCTCAACCCTTCGATGGTCACCGTCTCTCCGGGAGCCATCGCCTGCCAGCGCTCCTTTGCCCGAGCGAGATCGAAACCCAGCTCAACGTCTGCCAGCGTGCGGCTGAGCAATTCCTCGCGCTCGTAGCCAAAGAGTTTGAGCACGGCGTCGTTGACATCGACAAATCGTCCTTCAAGGTCATAAACGGCCAGTGCATCGGCCCCATTTTCGACGATCCGCGGGGTGGTGCTGATGTCGTCACTGATTCCGACTTCGCCCGAGCGCTGGTCCGATGGATCCATGACAAGCGTGTGCTCCGGACCGCGGGATCTGTCCGCCGCGGCTTCCCCTGCCCTCGCCGCATCGAACCGGTGACGCCCGTTATGTTTGCCACGCAGTTGTCTGGCGACGCGGCGCAGCAGCAGTTCGTCCTCCGCGAGCGCGGCAAGTTCCTGGAGAGCCTGCTGCTCGACTTGGTCGAACGTCCGAGGTTGCCGGTCGATCAGCGCAAGCGCCCCCAGAAACTGACCTTCCGGCGTGCACAAGGGGGCACCCGCATAAAAGCGGATATGCGGCTTACCCGTGACCAGAGGGTTTTGGGCAAAGCAGGCGTCGAGGGTAGCGTCATTGATTACCATGACCCCTTCGCCGGTCATGGCGTGCGCGCAGAAAGAGTGTTCGCGTGGTCCTTCACGAATTTTCAGGCCACGGACCGATTTGAACCACTGTCTGTTCGCGTCGATCAGAGTGACGGTGGCGATGGGCACGTCGAAGAGACGGGTCGCCAGCGAAGTGATGTGTTCAAAACTGGCTTCTGGAGGCGTGTCGAGAATCCCATAATGCTGTAGCGCCGCCAGACGCCCGGCCTCGGAATCAGGTGAAAAGTAAGTCATGTTAAAAGAAAAACACGATTTCCCTAGTGCAGCTATCGCTGACGCTGCAAACGTTGCATGTACTGCTTCAAAAAATGGGGAAAATCCCCACCGGGAGCCATTCGCATAGGGCCGCCGCCCCACGAAGGGCTTTTCCACGACGCAAGCTTGCTTGTGAAATGCTTCACAAACGCCTTGCTTGATTCGGCAGGCAGGCTGTAGCCTCCACCCGTGCTCCGCAAACTCGGCCTCGTCTTCGCGGCGCTTGCTCTCTTCTCGATTGCGGGCGGCCACTGGGCCGTCCTGCAATCCGTTGCCTGGGCGGAAATGCTCCACGACTACACCCAGCGCACCGGCAGCATCGCCGCGGCCGTCGAACAAACTTTCGATGGGCAGCACCCCTGCGAGCTTTGCCAACAAATTCAGGTGGCGAAAGCCCAGGAGCACAAAGAGGCCCCGGTTGCGCCCGCCAAGAAGGATGACGCCAGGGTGAAAGCCCTGCTGGCCGATTCAATCCTGCGTCCTTTCGTCCCCACGGCACAGGCGGCCACCATCCCGCCTGCCGGGCCGATCTGCGGCCCGGGCCGCACCGAGCAGCCACCCACTCCTCCGCCCCGGCGGGGAGCCTCCGCGGCCTAGAGCCTGCCCGCCGTCTCTGGCACGAGACGGCGGATCCATCCCGCGCAGCCAGCCGTTGCCCGGGGCAGGCTCTCTCTCCCGATCTTTGCCCAGGCGCTGGCCGCCGCCTGGAAACGTGCCCGTCGGCCTCCACGGGCCTTGCTTGCGCCGTGGCCGGATCGCCGCCTGCGCCATGCCTCCATCTCGGGGGGGGAATGCGCCCCATCCACCGCCGTTTCACTTCTTTCCCTTTCTGCCCGTTCCATGCACTCTTCACATCGATTCCTGTCCTTTCTTGCTGCCGTTGGCGCGCTCTGCGCGCTCCTGGCTGGCGGCATCCTCGCCCCTCGGACCGCGACCGCCCACGGCTTTGCCGGCGCGCGCTTCTTCCCGGCCACGCTCACGACCGACGATCCCTTCGTCGCCGACGAACTGTCGCTGCCCACGCTGCAAACCTTCCACACGCCCGATGGTCACGGCACCCGTGAGTTCGACGTGTCCATCGACCTCGCCAAGACGATCACGCCCTACCTCGACTTCGAGATCGGCCAGGACGAGGTCAACCTGTTCCCGCACGCCGGGCACAACAAGACGGGCTTGAGCAACCTGGAACTGGGCAGCAAGTTCCAGTTCTACGTCAACGCGCCGCACGAGACGATCCTCTCCCTGGGCATCGACGCGGACGTGGGCGGCACCGGCAGCCGGCAGGCAGGCCGCGACCCGTTCACGACGTTCTCGCCGGGGCTGTTCTTCGGCAAGGGCTTCGGCGACCTGCCCGACAGCGTGGCCTTTCTACGGCCCCTCGCGTTGACGGGCAACATCAGCGTGGACATCCCCACCAGCGCCAAGACGCGTTCCTTCGGCGACGTGGACCCGACCACCGGCATCCGCGACGTGGACGTGGACCGCAACGCTGCGGCGCTGGAAACCAATTTCGCGCTGGAATACAGCCTGATCTACCTGCAAGACAACGTCAAAAATATCGGCCTGCGGGCCCCCTTCAACCGGTTGATCCCGTTGGTGGAAGCGGTCGTCACGACGCCGCTCGACCGCGGCCAGGGCGGGCTGACCACGGCCTCCATCAATCCCGGGGTCATCTGGTCGGGCAGCGTCTGCCAGTTTGGAGTGGAAGCGCTGATCCCGGTCAACGCGCGCAGCGGCAGCCGCGTCGGCGTGCTGGTCCAGTTCCACATCTACCTGGATGACCTGCTCCCGGGCATCTTCCATCCGATCTTCGGTGGTCCGAGCCACAACGGCGCGGCCGACAACAACGCGGGCAACAACGGCAAATGAACACAACCCTTTCTCGATTCACCCCCCCTGGCAAAATCGTGGCGCTGACGGCGCTCGCGAGCCTTGCCGCCATGACCCACGCCTGGGCGCATGCGTTCATCGACCACACGGACCCGGTGGTCGGAGGTGCCGTCAAGCAAGCTCCGACGGAGGTGCGGCTGTGGTACACGCAGGGGCTGGAACCGGCCTTCAGCCGCGTGCAGGTCTTCGATGCGGCGGGCAAAGAGGTGGACAAAAAGGACATCCACCTGGACCCGAAGAACCATCACCTCCTGATGGTGTCCCTGCCTGCGGGGCTGGGTGCCGGCACCTACCGGGTGGTCTGGCGCGTGGTGAGCGTGGACACTCACCCCACCGAGGGATCGTTCAAATTCCGGGTGGAACCCTGACCAGGGCCCTTTCATGGACGCCATGCCCTTCCCGTGGGCGCGCTGGCTCTGCCAGGGCGCGCAGACGGGTGCCGCCGTGCTGCTGTCCGGCACGGCGACGCTGCGGCTGCTCGCCTGGGGCACGGGCGTGGAACGGTCCCCGCACTGGAACCGCCTCGCGTGGGCAAGTTGGATTGTCTTGCTTGGCGCCGCCGTGCTCCAACTCGGGCTGACGGCGGCGGACATGAGCGGCCTGCCACTCGCGCAGGCGTGCTCCGGTCCCGTGCTTGGCAGCGTTCTCGGGCGCACGATCTTCGGCGTGGTGTGGAAGGTGCGCCTGTGCCTGCTCGCGGCGGCGCTCGTCGTGGGATGGTGCGCTGCCGTCACCCAGCGGAGCAGCGGTCGGACCCGCCTGTCCGGCCTCCTGGAAATCGCCGGTGCGCTGTTGGCTGCCGCGCTATCGGCGACACTCATCTGGAGCGGCCACGCCCATGCCTCCGACAAACACGCTTGGCTGCTGCCGGTGGACCTGTTGCACGTCGTGGCGGCCGGAGCTTGGCCGGGTGGATTGCTGCCCCTCGCGCTGGTCCTGGCGCAAGCGCGCCGTGATCCGGACCTCGTTTCGTCCGCGCTGAGGATCACCCGGCGGTTTTCGCGCCTGAGCGTGGCGGCGGTGGGCATCCTGGCCCTTAGCGGATTGCTCAACAGTGTCGGCCTGGTCGGAACGCTCTCCGCGCTGTGGCCGGGCGTTTACGGCCGTTTGATCCTCTGCAAAGCGGCGCTCTTTGCCGGGATGGTCGGACTTGGAGCCGTGAACCGGCGGCTGATCCGGCCGGACGAAACGGCAAGCAGCGCACCACAAATCCTGCGTTCGCTCTGGCGCAACGTGGCGTGGGAAATGGTGCTGGCGGGGTGCGTGCTGCTGGCCACCGAGGCGCTCGCCATGAGCGTGCCCCCCGCCTCCGGGGAGGGAACTGCTCCGCTGTTGACAACCCTTCCCCGCTCCTCATTTTTTATCTGTGGCCCGCCTGCCTGCATGTCCGGACACGACAGATGGGAAGGGGCGACCATCAGGTAGGCACGAACGCCAGCGCGGCGCGAGCCGGCACGATCTCCTCGTCCGTGGGGAACCGGATCGAACGTAGCGATGAAAACTTTTCCCTTTGTCCCTGGCTTGCTGCTCCTCATCACCGGCAGCATCTGGTTTCTACAGGGCATCAACCTGCTGCCTGGCAGCTTCATGACGGGCCAGACCAGGTGGGCCATCATGGGAGGGATCTGCATTGTCCTCGGCGTCGTCTTGCTGCTCGGATGGAGATCGGGCAGTGGTTGACGGTTGGGTGGCAGAAGCACTTCCTGCCGTCTGCTGATCGGGCGTGAAACCCTCCGTTGTGATTGACCCCGCGCCCTGGAGCTGACCGCCCGGTGAACCTGGCAAAGCACCCCGGCCAGGCAGTCTCAGGAAAAAGTCCGCTCGTTTCAGCGGCCGTAGTTGCCCGCGAAGTCGATCACGCACATCACGCCGTACTTCGGATGGCTGCCGTAGCTCACGCCCGCTTCGTGGAACTCGGTCGTCATGACGTTGCGGCGGTGGCCGCGGTCGTTCACGCCGTCGTCCACCACCAGGTTGTAGACGATGCTCTGCGCGGTGCTCGCGCCGTAGGCGACGTTCTCGCCCTTGATGTCGTTGGTGACGCCGCAGCGGGCCATGCGCTCGAAGGGAAAGCTGCCGTGGCCGAACTGGCCGTTCTGCGATTGGTCGATCATCAGCGCCCGGGCGGAACCGGCCAGGATGTCGGAAGCCGTCAGCGCGGGCAGAGGACGGGCGCGTTCCAGTTCGCGGATCGCTTCGTCGAGGGCCGCCACGCCTTCGTGGGTGCGCATGGCGGGCCGGCCGGGGATGCGCAGCGTGCCGTCCGCCAGGTAGCAGGAGCGGAAACTGGCGAGGTAGGCGGCGTAGGCGGGAGGATTGGCCCGCACGCGGTTGAGTTCCGAGATGACCTGTTGGGTGAGATTCCCGCCGTCCTGGGCGACCGGCGGCTTGGCCGAGAGGGTTGTCAGAGTTGAGAATGCCAGGGCGAAGGCGGCGAGAAAGAAGGTCTTGTTCATGAGAAGGTTGCTCGGGGTTGGTTGCTATGACCTTCTTAAGCAACCCACGTGCAACCCGGGGCCAGCAGAAACGGCACCGCTGCGGTTTTACACTGTTGGCTTGGGTAAAATCCCCACAAAAGCGCGGAAATATTTTCCGCTTCAGCCCCCGGAAAACCCCATGTTTATCAATAATGATATCTTGATAATGAGAATATATTATCAGTTTTTGGATAGCCCGCGATATACGCTGCCCGGCTACTCGGCCGCCCGGCGAGGAAAGTTGCCGTTGGGTCTGCTGCGAGGGACAGGACCGCTTTTTCCCCGGGCCAGCCGGTGGTTGGAAACACCCCGCCCCCTCACCGCCGCCGCGCCAGCGTGATCCGCTTGAGCCGCGCGTCGTCGGGCGGGCTGCTCGTCACGATCTCCGGGTCGTCCTTGAACGCCCCGTGCACGATCCGCCGGTCGTAGGAGTTCATCGGCTCCAACTGCACGGGCCGCCCCGTCTGGCGCACCTGCTCGGCCAGGGCGCGGATGTCGCGCAAAAAGGCGTCCTGGCGCATCGTGCGGTGGTGCTCCACGTCCACGATCACCCGCGGCGCGTGGCGGTCCTTGGCCTGGAGCAGCCGGTTGAGCAGGAATTGCAGGTCTTCGAGCGTCTCGCCCTCGGGGCCGATCAGCCGCTCGCTCTCGGCGGTGTACACCTGGAGCGTCACCGTGCCGTCCTCGCCCGTGGACTCCTGGATGTCGAAAGCGTAGCCGAGGTGGCCGAGCATCGTGTCCAGCAGTTCCAGGGGCGTCGGGTTCATCTCGGTGGGAATCGTTTCGCGCCGCCTTTTTTGCCGCCTGCGCCCGCGACGGGCGGGCCGGGATCGCCGCTCACGCGCACGAGCTGCGGCGGGGCGCCGTTCGTGTCGCGCGTCAGGTAGAGTTGCAGGATCGTCAGCAGCGTCTGCATCGTGTAGTACAGCGCCAGCGCCGCCGCGAAGTTGTAGCAGAAGAACCCGAAGAGCAGCGGCATGAACATCAGCGTCTTCTGCTGGGCGGGGTCGCCCGTCTTGGGCGTCAGCGACATCTGCCAGAACTGCGCGCCGATCATCAGCAGCGGCAGCACGTTGAGGGGCACCGAGCCCAGGCCCGGCAGCGTCAGCCGCGTGAGCGTGTCGGGCTGGGAAAGGTCGCGCACCCACAGGAAGCTCGCGTTGCGCAGCTCCGCCGCCGTGTAGAGCATGTACAGGAAGCCGAAGAAGATCGGCATCTGGATGAGCATCGGCCAGCAGCCGCCCAGCGGGGCCAGCGGGCTCATGCCGTAGGCCTTGTAGAGCTTCATCGTCTCCGTCTGCTGCTTGGTCGGGTCGTCCTTGTACTTCGCGCGGATCGCGGTCAGCTCGGGGTTGAGCGCCTGCATGCGCTTCATGGATTTGTTCGCCCTGTTCTGGAGCGGGAAGAGCACCGTCTTGACCAGGATCGTCAGCAGGATGATGGCGATGCCGTAGGACTTGAACCAACCGTGGAACGTGTTCATCAGGCCCAGCAGCGTGATGCTCACGACCTTGAACTTGCCGAAGTCCATGACCTCCTGCTCCTGGTGGCCCAGGGTGTCCAGGCGGCTGTAGAACTTCGGGCCCGCGTAGATCTGGAACTCCTGCGTCTTCGTCTCGCCCGGGGCGATCTGCAGGCCGGGCAGGCCCAGCGCCACGTCCATGCCGTGCAGCACGGAGAGGTTCTCGGCGATGTCCTCGGGCGTCGGCGGCAGGTCGAAGCGGCGCGCCCACACCTCGCGCGCCGGGGTTTCCTGGTCGGGGACCGGGCTCAGGGGCGTCAGCACCGTCGCGTAGAACTGGTTCTTGACCGCCACCCAGGCCACCTTGGGGATGGCGGCCGTGATGATCCCGCGCCCCGGGTGCGTCTCGATGCCCACGAGCGGCACGTGCCCGGCCTCGAAGCTGGTGACGTGGTCCGTGTGGTACTTGCCGTCGCTCAGCCAGTCGAAGGAGAGGTACGACAACTCCCGCGGATCACGCTGGCGGGTGTGGATGGGCACGGCGCTGCCCGCGTAGACGTAGTAGCCGTCGTTGCGGTAGGGCTGCGCGCCGGTGTTCTGGAAGGACACCTTCAGGCGGACGGCCGGGATCTGCCGGGTGTCGCCCTGGTAGTCGAGCGTGTACTCCTTGGTGATCTTGAGCCCGTCGGGGCCCGTGCGCTCGGCGACGACCTTGCTGTCGCCCTCGCGGCGCAGGGTGTAGGGCTCGCGCGTGTCCTGGCCGGGCCGCAGGCTGGTCGCGCCGATGGCGATCTGCCCGGCGTGGTTGAGCGCGATGTTGACCTCCTGGCCGTCGGGCCGCTCGGCCCGGTTCGTCTTGCCCTGCGGGACGGCCTCGGCGATGCCGCCGCCGTAGCTGGTGAAGTGCAGTTCGATCTGCGGGGTCTTGACGACCTCGGTCTGCTCGGGCGGCAGCGCGTCGG
>CALMAQ010000203.1 GCA_937859745.1 uncultured Verrucomicrobiota bacterium
GAGCAAGACGGGTAATTGCCCGTCTCGCTTTTTTGTGGAGGGGACGGCGGCATTTGGCATCTTTGCCCAGCGGTGATACGTTCCCTGTCACCTCCCCCAGATGCTTTCCGCCTGTTCCCCGGTCTTTTTTTGTTCGCCCGGGAGATCAGCCCCATGGCGGAGCTTTGCGCGTGCGTCGGTAGGCCGATAGACCCTCCCGGCACCTTCCCTCTTCCCGATGGCTTTCGACATCAACCGCATCCTGATCGCCGATGACGACGAACGGCCCCGCCAGTTGCTCGCCCACTATCTCAAGAGCTGGGGTTTTACCGTCACCGAGTGCCGCGACGGGTTGCAGGCCGCCGCCTTGCTCGAAGCCGACAACGCCCCTTCCCTGGCGGTGATCGACTGGATGATGCCTGGCCTGGAGGGGGTCGAGGTTTGCCGCCGCATCCGGGGACGTGACGGCCACCACCCTTACACGTACATCATCCTCGTCACGGGCAACAGCGACGCGGCGGCGGGGCTGGACGCGGGGGCGGACGACTTCATCAACAAGCCCTACAACGTGGACGAGTTGAAGGCGCGGCTCGCGGTTGGCCAGCGCGTGGTCAAGCTCGAGCGGCGACTGGCTGAACACATCGCCCTGTTGCGTGATGCGCTCGACCAGGTGGCCCAGTTGCCCGAGACGGGCTCCGCCGTCTGCGTCTGCCCAGATTGCCGCCGCGTGCGGGATGACCAAGCGTCTTGGCAGGAGATAGAACCGTTTCTCAAGGAGCACACTGGCATGCACTCCGTGTCCGAAACCTGCCCGGATTGCCAGGAAAAGCACCGCCAGGTCGCTCGGGAAGCTAATCCGTTGCGCCAGACACCTTTATCTGTCGGGGTGGAGGGGTCCTAGGGGTGGCTGTCCCGGCGCGTGCCGAACACGGCCACGAAGATCCCCACGCCGAGGCTGACCACCCCGATGATCGGCAAGGGCGGGATGGCCTCCTCCTTGTTCACTTCCGCCTGCACGGCGCTGCTGACGCCGGGCCGGGTCCAGTAGATGGCACTCTGGTAGACGAGCAGCAATAGACCGATGGCGACGAGCGCGAGGCCGAACCATGCCAAAGGTTTCATGACGAGCGAACCCGCTGCAGCACATCTCCACTCAATAGCTCGCACCGAGCTTCCGCATGAGCGTGTCCTTCAACTCCGGCTCCTTCACACGGCCCGCCGCGAGTTGGAGAGCTTTCTCCTGCAACGTGTTCAGCACGGAGAGGTCGCCGCTGGCATATCGCTTGGCGAGGTCGGCGTTTTCTTCGATGACCTGCACGGCCAAGGACTCGGCCGTAACGGTGTCGCTCTGGGATTCGGGAGGCACGCCCCTGATTCGCGCCGTCCTGCCCCCCCGGACGGACGCGGGGCGCACTTTGCGCGTTCAGCCGACATTGAGGTTGGCGAGCGAGTCGGCTAGTTCCTTGTTCTGGACGTCGAGCTTGGCGCGCAAGGCATCGGCGTCGGCGTGCAGCTTTTCCAACTGGCTTTCCTGATCATCGAGCTTCTTGAGCAGCCGGGTCGCGTAGGCGCTGGTGCGGTCCACGGACTTGATGTTCTCGCGGATGCGGTTCTGGTCCTCGGACAAATCGTTGATTTGTCCGTTCTTCTCGTCAACCTGCCGCTGGATTTCCGCCAGGGCCTGCTTACGCGCGGCGGCCTTGGACAACGCCTCGCGCACGGCGGGTGGAATTTCCCCTGCCTGGGTGAAGACGAGCGTGTCAGATAGGTCGGTGCGCAGCAGCGCATAAGACTGTGTGGACACGTTCTCCTCCCGCACGATGAACCGTTCCGTCTTGCCCGCCGCGACTGGCTGCTCGAAGCGGTAGAGCTGGTCGGTCGTCTCGAAGGATGCCACGGTGTCCACGAGCTTCCAACCTCCCCGCAGAGGATGCTCGATCACGAGCAACCGGTCATCCTCACCTTTGTTTTCCGCGCTGTATTCCCGGGTGGAAACGCTTTTGCGCGTCACCAGAAGAACGCCGCGGACGATTTTCCCGGTTTGAATGGCCTGTTTATCCTGGGGGTTTTTGGTTTGGACGCTCAGTTGGAGATCAATGCCGTAGCTCAGCAGCCGCGTCTGGCCGGGCGGCACGTCGTCGAGGCGAGCGTCACCCGCGTAGCGCCCGCCGTCGAATACCGTCACCGGACCTTGCGACAGTTGTTTTTTGTCCTCGGTGGTGTTCTTGATCCGCACGCCGTTCAGCGGGCGCGTGGCGAGGACGCTCTGGTTGTAGATGGAAACTTTCTCGGCTTCCACGGGATCATTGATGATCGGGATCATCGCGGATTTCTGCCGGGCCAGGGAGACGTTGCCCACGGTGTACTGGAACAGTTCGCCCACCTTGGCCGTGTCGGCGAGCGGCGCCACACTCTCGGAGACGTTCATCGGCGCGGGAGGCGCGGCGTTGAAGGCTCCAGCCACTCGCGCGCGTGATGCCCCCGGGACGGACGGGCTCATCGGTGCACTCGCCTCGTCCACCGGACCGGCGAACGCCTGTTTACCCGCTTTCTGCCCGCCCTCGTATTCCTGCGGGCGCAGGGAGGCGTACCGCTCAGGCACCACGGTCGGGCGCGGCACGTAGAGCGGCTGGTAGAGGTCCTGGACGAACGAGATGGGCCGTCCGCTCACGAGGCTCAGACGCACGTCCCGCCAATCGTTGTCGGTCTGGTTTTCCACGATGGCCCAGCCTTGCAATGTGCCCTGCTTGTCCTTCGCGCCTTTGTCGGGCAGCACGAGCCGGTAGCTCGCCTTCCAGATGGGCGTCTCCACGACGTAGCCCAGCCGCACGCGCCGGTCACCCTGACCGTCGAAGCGGATACTGACGGGCTTCTTGTCCTGGTCGCGCGCCCCGGCCACCGCCGCCAGCGCGCGGTTGAGTTCTTCCTGCAAACCGGGATCATCCAACCGGAAACGCTCCACCCGCGCCAACTCCAGCGAACGAATTCCCTGATCGGTCACGAGATTGAGATATTCCTTCTTGAAAGATGGCTCGCCTTCCTTGCCGCCTGGCATTTCGCGTTCCTCCACCCCCAACACGGTGCCGGAAACGCTTTCCAACCCGTTCGCCCCGCCGGTGCTCAGGGTGATCCGCGCCCCGCGCAGCTTGTTGAGCAGGCCGCCCTGGCTCGGATTGTCGCCGATGTCCACCTGGAAGCTAGCCAGCGTCTTGGCCAGTGGGTCCTGCGAGGGATACGTCACCACGCCAACCCGCCCGCCGTCGAGGTCGTTGAACACGAGGCTCTTGAGGATGTCGTTGATCTGCGCCGTCTTGAAACGCAGTTCCGCCGCAGCGTCGCCATGGACGCTGCCCTCGTGCTGGAAGTAGCCGACGCCGCTGGAAAACAGGACGACCTCGCGCACGGGCACATCCGCGCTGGCCGGGGGAGGCGTGTCGTTGAATTGGGCGTTGGAATTGACGCTCATGGTGAACAAGGTGAAGGTAGCGGCCACCCAAAGGGCGGCACAGGGGGAGTTTTTTCGCTTCGACATGGCTGGTTGACAGAGACAACGCGCGAGACCGCCGCTTTCTTAGACCAACTCGACTATGGGCACGCAAGCCTCCATGGCAAAAGATTCCTTCGCTGGTGTTTCCGGCGTTCCTCGTTAAAATTCCCACCTCGCCCGTGATCGCACCCACCCTGCCC
>CALMAQ010000204.1 GCA_937859745.1 uncultured Verrucomicrobiota bacterium
GAAAATGCCGCCGCCCGGCTCGCACCAGCGGCCCAACCCGGCCCGGTCGCAGGCGTCGAGCACGGTGGCCTTGGGAAAGTGGCGGCTGTTCTGGAGCGCGTTGAGGCCAAGGGCCAGCGCCGCGGCGGTCTCGCGCTCGGCGGCGGCGCGGTCGGGGAACAGGCCGTTGGGAGCCCAGAAGCCCCAGGAATCGGCGGAACGGACGACCACACGGTGGCGGTTGAGGAACAGCCGCGCGTCCTTGCCCACCCCCTCGACGGAGAACCAGCGGAAGCCGAACGTGGCGTCGCACGCGGTGTGCCCGGCGGGGTCCAGCCGGGCGCGCGCGGTGTAGAGCGCCGGGTGGCCGAAACTCCACAACTCGGCGTCGGGCACGCGCGCCTCCACGGTGGCGCTGGCGCTGCCGCCCGGAGGCACCTGCACGGGCGCGCTGGCGGTGAAGACCTCCTTGCCATCACGCAAGATGGATACCACGACGGGTCCATCGTAGGCCGCGCCGGTGGACGCGACCTCGGCGGTGATCGTGACGGCACGCGGGTCCGTGTGGTTGGCCACGGCCACGTCGCTGACCGCCACGGGCGCGCGCAGGGCGAGCGTCACGCCGCCGTCGAGTCCGCCGAAGCCGTGCGACACGGGGATGCCGTACCGGCCCCACGGGATGAGCGTGTCGTCGGCGTGGTCGAGGTTGCCGCCGGGATCGGTGACGCGCACGGCGAGCTGGTTGGGCGCGCCGGGGATGATGGCATGGGTGATGTCCGTGCTGAAGGGCGTTTCCGCGATGAGGTTGTACCCCATGAGCTGCCCGTTGACGTAGACCTCCGCCCGCAGCCGCGCGCCGGGGAAGGCCAGCACGAGCGACTGACCCGGCCGCAGGTCAGGCGGCAGGAAGGTGCGGTACCACCACGACACGCCCTGGTAGGTGCCGTCGAAGTTGACCACGTCGTCCACCCGCTTGGGGTCGGACACCTTGTTGGGAGCCTTGCCCCAGTAGAATTGCTCGACGGTCGCGGGCAGGGAAACGGCGACGCCCGCTCTGTCGTCGAGCGCGGTCCAGCCGCCGGTGGGTTGGTTGAGCGGCAGGTGGGAGAGCGGCGCAACCTCGTCGGGCAGGTAGAGCGGGTCGTCGCGCCAGGGGGCGTTGACATCGAGCCAGAGCCGCCAGCCGGAGTCGAGGTTGACGGCGTCGGGCGGGCCGTCGGCGCGCAACGCCGATATCCCGAGCCAGCAGAAAGCCGCGAGGGCGAGGAGCAAGAGCGAGCGAAAAAACGGCATCGGCCTATTATTGGCGTGTAACGTCGTCGCGCAAGCCAAGGGAAACACGCCTTCAGTGCCAAGGAAACACTCTGCCCCGACGGTGATAGAAGGGATGGTCGTGCAAACCGTAAATCAAGTCGGTATCTGTCAGCAGAATCAACGTTTCTCCCGCTTGCTGCGTTTCACCTTGGGCGTTGGCAAAGATCTGATTGCCATCGATCCGCCAAGTCCCACCCGTTGTCCCAGGTGCGAAGGCATCAAGACCATCGTCGGCCATGCTCCAAGCGCCGTCCGCACGATAGACGTAGGAGTGCCGCGGCGATTGCCAACGGCCTACCAGACGCCTTGACAGTATCCGTGCATCGACCGAGGCAGGCATGGGGTGTCTCACGATCTCGCTATCAATCGCATCCAAAGCTTCATCCCCCCGGCCGAAGCGTTCACGCAAGCGCACTAGCCGTGTGATGTATTTAACGCGTTGAGCTTCGCTTGGCTGTTTGAGCGAAGCGTAAGCGTGGCGCGCCTTGGTCAGTTCTTCCGGTTCACGAGCAACAGCCATTGTCACCGAAGCGAGTACCAACAGCAATGTAAAGGCCCGGATCATAAATCATCCCTTCAGCGCCGCCTTCAGGAATGGCGCGATGCGGCTGACCTTGTGCTTGGCCACCTGCTCGGGCGGACCGCAGACGACCAGCTTGCCGCCGTCCTCCCCGGCCTCGGGGCCGATGTCCACGAGATAGTCGGCCTCGGCGATCACGCTGACGTGGTGCTCGATCACGACCACCGTGTTGCCTTCGTCGGTCAGGCGGTGCAGCACCTTGAGGAGCTGTTCCACGTCGGCCATGTGCAGGCCCACCGTGGGCTCCTCCAGGAGGTACATGGTCGATTTCAGTTTCTTCATCTGGCGCAGTTGCGCGTGCTGCCGGGCACCGACGCCGCGCGTCAGTTCCGTCACCAGCTTCATGCGCTGCGCCTCGCCGCCGCTGAGCGTCGGGCTCGGCTGGCCCAGGCGCAGGTAACCCAGTCCCGTCTCGGTCAGCAGGGACAGCGGACGATGGATTTTCGACACGGCCGCGAAGAACTCCGCCGCCTGCTCGATGGTCAGTTGCAGCACCTGGCCGATGTTCTTGTCGTTGTAGAGGACCTCCAGCGTCTGCGCGTTGTAGCGCAGGCCGCCGCAGTCCTCGCAGGGCACGTAGCTCGTCGGCAGGAAGCTCATCTCGTGCTTGATGACCCCTTGGCCCAGACACGTCTCACACCGGCCGCCCTCGTTGTTGAAGGAAAAGCGGCCGTTGGTATAGCCCCGGATGCGCGAGAGCGGCAACTGCGCGAACAGCAGGCGGATTTCGTCGAGCACGCCGACGTACGTCGCCGGGGTCGAGCGCGAGGTCTTGCCGATGGGCGACTGGTCCACCTCGTAGATGCTTTCCAGGTGTTCCGCGCCTTCCAGCGACGCCCAGGGCTGGCCCTTGCGGCCCTTGCGCTTCGCCGGGGCGGCGGCTTTCGCGGCTTCGGCGGCCTTCCGCCCGCGTTTGCCCGCCTTGACGAGCGCGTCCTGGACCGCCGGGAGCAGCACGGAGCGCATGAGGCTGCTCTTGCCCGAGCCGCTGATGCCCGTGATGACCGAGAGCCGCCCGACGGGGAAGCGCACGTCCACGCTTTGCAGGTTGTTCGCGGTCGCCCCGGCCAGCGTGATCCAGCGGTCCACGCCGTCGAGCGAGCGGCGCTGACCCAGCATCGGGTGCTTGATAGGGTCCTTGAGGTGGCGGCCCGTGATGCTCTGCGGGTTGGCCTGGATCTCCGCCAGCGTGCCCTGCGCGACGACCTCGCCGCCGTGGACGCCCGGCCCCGGCCCGAGGTCGAGGATGTGGTCGGCACGGCGCATCGTCTCGTCGTCGTGCTCGACGATGACCAGCGAGTTGCCCTTGCTGCGGAGGGCTTCGAGCGTGTCCAGGAGCCGGTCGTTGTCGCGCGGGTGCAGGCCGATGGTGGGCTCGTCGAGCACGTAGAGCACGCCGCGCAGGTTGCTGCCCAACTGCGCCGAGAGGCGGATGCGCTGCGTCTCGCCGCCGCTGAGCGTCTGTGCCGAGCGGTCCAGCGACAGGTAGCCCAGGCCGACCTCCTGCATGAAGGTCAGGCGCTGGTGGATTTCGTCCAGGATGTCGCGAGCGATGGTTTCCTGCGTGCCCTTGAACTTGAACTTTGCCGCCGCCGCGAGCGCACCCGAGACGGGCAGCCGCGCCAGGCGGTCGATGGTCAGGTCGCGCACACGCACGGCGCGCGCCACGGCGTTGAGCCGCGCGCCGTCGCACTCCGGGCAGGGCTTGGAGTCGTCCTCTTCGAGCCACTGGGTCGCGCGCTCCTCGGCCAGTTCGCGCTCGGCGGCGCTCTGGCTGTCGTCGTCCTTGACGAGGTTGCCGCGCCACACCACGCCGAACCCGCGGCACTCCGGGCACCAGCCGTGCGGCGAGTTGTAGGAGAACAGGCGCGGGTCCAGCTCCTCGAAGGCGCGGCGGCATTCGGGGCAGCTCATCTCGGTGCTCAGCGTGACCGACCCACTCTTGGCATCCACGAAGCGCGCCGTGCCCTTGCCGATCTCCAGGGCGCGCTTGACGATCTCGCGCGGGTCGTCGCTGACGGCCTGGATTTGTCTGCCGCCGCGTTTCGGCCCGGGGATCGCGGCCACCTTGTCGGCCACCCCCGCCGCGGCGGTCTTCTTCCTGCCGCCGACCTCGCCCACGACCACGTCGATGGTGTGCTCGCGGAACCGCTCCAGCTTGGCGAAGCCGTGCGCGCTCTTGAACGCGCCGTCCACCCACAGCTCGTCGAATCCGTGCTTGACCGCCCACGCGGCCACGTCGGTATGGAAACCCTTGCGCGCCTTGATGAGCGGGGCCAGCACGCGCACCCGGCCCTTCTTCGCGGCTTCCTCCACCTGCTTGACGATGGCGGCGACGCTCTGCTTCTCCACGGGCACGTGGCACTCCGGGCAATACTGCGTGCCCAGCTTGGCGAAGAGGAGCCGTAGGAAGTGATACACCTCCGTCACGGTGGCGACGGTGGACTTGCCGCCGCCGCGCGTCACGCGCTGTTCGATGGCGACGCTCGGAGGCAAGCCTTCGATCAGGTCCACGTCGGGCTTTTCCAGTTGCTCGACGAACTGCCGCGCGTAGGGCGACATGCTGTCCAGGAACCGGCGCTGGCCCTCCGCGAAGAGGATGTCGAAGGCGAGCGTCGATTTGCCCGAACCGCTCAGGCCCGTGACGATGACCATCTTGCCGCGCGGCAGGTCGAGCGAGAGATTTTTGAGGTTGTGCTCGCGCGCCCCGCGCACGCGGATCGTCGGCGGCGCGTGCCGGCCGTTCGTGGCGTGGCCGTCGCGCGAGGGCGTCTCGGCGGCGCGCAGGGCGTGGCCGTGGCCGTTCCCGTTGGCGTACACGTTCGCGGCCTGCTCGACGGCGGTGCCGTCCGGCGAGATCATCTTTTCGTTGCGCCCTCCCGCGAGCAGCGGGCGCAGGTAATAGCCCGTGTGCGACGCTTCCACCGCGGCGACTTCCTCCGGCGTGCCCGCCGCGACGAGCAGGCCGCCGTCCGTCCCGGCCTCGGGGCCGAGGTCCACGACGTAGTCGGCGCACTTGATGACTTCCAGGTTGTGTTCGATGACCAGCAGGCTCTCGCCCTGGTCCACCAGGCGCTGGAACACGCGCACCAGCAGCGCCACGTCGTCGAAGTGCAGCCCGGTCGTGGGTTCGTCGAAGATCAGCAGCGCGCCCTGGCCGCCGGGATTGCGCTCGCGCTCGACCAGGTGGCCCACGAGTTTGAGGCGCTGCGCCTCGCCGCCGCTGAGCGTGTTGAGCGGCTGCCCCAGGCGCAGGTAGCCCAGGCCGACCTCGCTCAGGATTTTCAGGGCCGCCAGCGGCACCTTCAGGTTGTTGGGCACCGCGCGCACACCCCGGCTTTCCTCCAGGTAGCCGATGGACTCGGAGACGGTCATCTCCAGGACCTCGTGGATGTTTTTGCCGTGGTAGCGCACCTTGAGGACATGCGGCTGGAACCGCTTGCCCTCGCACTCGGAGCAGCGCACGTACAGGTCGCTCAGGAACTGCATCTCGATCTTCTCGAAGCCGATGCCGCTGCACCGCTCGCAGCGCCCATCGCCCGAGTTGAACGAGAACGCCGCCGCCGACAGGCCCGCCGCCCGCGCGTCGTCGCTGCCCGCGAACAGATCGCGGACCGCGTCGAACGCCCCGAGGTACACGACCGGACTGGAGCGCGGCGTCTTGGCGAGCGGGGCCTGGTCCACCATGACCACCTGCCCGAACTCGTGCGCGCCCTTGATCTCGCGCACCCGGCCCGCCGATTCGTCGCTGGCCAGCCCGCGCGTCCGCAGCAGGTTCTGGTAGACGACATCGTGGATGAGCGTGCTCTTGCCCGAGCCGCTGACGCCCGTCACGCAGCCGAACACGCCCAGGGGCAGGTCCACGTCGATGTCGCGCAGGTTGTGCTCGCGCGCGCCGTGGATTTTGAGCCACTTCTCGGGTGCGCGGCGTTGCGCGGGCAGCGGGATCGATTTGCGGCCGGTCAGGTAGTCGGCGGTCAGGGAGCGGGCGCACGTCCCGAGCCCGGCCAGCGCGCCGTTGTAGACCAGCTCGCCGCCCGCCTCGCCGCGGCCGGGGCCGATGTCAATGAGGTTGTCCGCCGTGCGGATGACGGCTTCCTCGTGCTCGACGACCAGGAGCGTGTTGCCCTTGTCGCGCAGGTCCTCCATCACGCGGATGAGGCGGCCCACGTCGCGCGGGTGCAACCCGACGCTGGGTTCATCCAGCACGAACAACGTGCCCACGAGCGACGCGCCCAGGCACGTCGTCAGGTTGACGCGCTCGATCTCGCCGCCCGAGAGCGTGCGCGTCGGGCGGTCCAGGTTGAGGTAGCCCAAGCCCACGGCGACGAGGTAGCGCAGCCGGGTCGCGACCTCTTTTTGCAGCATCTCCGCGCTCGGGTCGTTGGGCGGCAGCAGCACGCCGTCCAGCACGCGGCCCAGTTCCGTGACGGGCAGTTGCGCCAGTTCGGGCAGGTTGTAGCCCGGCAGCGGGGCACGGCGGCCGTGGCCGTGGCCGTTCGTGGAGGATTCCGGCACGCCGGGGACGAGGCGGTAAGGGAGCGTCGCGGGTTGGAAACGGCCGCCGTCGCACTCGGGGCAGAGCGTGTACGCGCGGTAACGGCTGAGCAGCACGCGGACGTGCATCTTGTACGTCTTGGTTTCGAGCCAGTCGAAGTAGCCCTTCACGCCGTACCAGCCGCCGTTCGCCCAAAGGTCCTCGTTATCCGACTTGCCGCTGCCCTCGCCCTTGAGGACGAAGTTCTGGTCCGCCTTGGGCAACTCCTCGAATGGTTTGTGGATGTCGATCTCCTGCCGGGCGCAGGCGCGCAACAGGTCGCGCTGGCACTCGGCGCTCTGGCCGCTCTGGAAGGGTTTGACCACGCCGCGCGCGATGGACAGGCGCTTGTCGGGCAGCGCGCGGTCGAGGTCCAGCCCGATGGTCCGCCCGAAGCCCCGGCAGGCCGGGCACGCGCCCAGCGGATTGTTGAACGAGAACAGGCCGGGCGTGGGCGGCTTGATGTCCAGGTCGCAGCGCGGGCAGTGCCAGCCCGTGGAAAAGCAGACATCCTCGCCCTTGCCGCCGTCGGCCGCGTCGATGAAGCGGATGCGGCCCTTGCCGAAACGCAGCGCCGTCTCGATGGATTCCGTCAGGCGCGAGCGCGTGTCGGCCCCCACGGTGACCCGGTCCTGGACCACGTTGACGCGCAGCGGCAGGCGCTTGAGCGCGATGGGCGGTTCGTCCGTGCGGAGGGTCTGGCCGTCGATGTGGACGCGCAGGAACCCCTGCGCCTGGAGGAACGCGAAAAACTCGGCGGCGTCGGCCCCGGCGGGCGCGGGCACGGCGAAGGTCAGCAGCAGCGTCTGTCCGGCGCGCTGGTCGAGCACCTGCTCCGCGATGCCGCGCGAGGAATCGGGCTTGATCGGCCCGTGGCACTGCGGACAGAACGCCTGCGCCACGCGGGGCATGAGCAGCTTGAGGTAGTCGTTGATCTCGGTGATCGTGCCGACGGTCGAGCGCGTGCTCTTGACCTGGTTGGACTGTTCGATGGCGATGGCCGGGGGGATGCCGTGGATACGGTCCACCTTGGGCTTGTCCATGCGGTCGAGGAACTGCCGCGTGTAAGGGCTGAACGTCTCGACGTAGCGCCGCTGGCCCTCGGCGTAGATCGTGTCGAAGGCGAGCGAACTCTTGCCCGAACCGCTGGGTCCCGTGATGACGTTGAGCTTGCCCAGGGGCAGGTCCAGGTCGATGCCCTTGAGGTTGTTCTGGCGCACGCCGCGGATCTCCACCACGCCGTCGGCGGGCAGGTCAACGGGCGGCGCGGGCGGGACGCGGAGCGGGGCGGAGCGGGAGCGGACTTTCGACACGCGGCAACGTATCCATCAACGCCCTAAAAGGAAGGGGAAACGCTGATTTTTCTTCGCGCGGGGAGGGCGGGATTTTTGCCGCGAAGGGCACGAAAAAGAGACGGGGGAAGAAGCGGTTCCTCCCCCTTTGTGTCTTTTGTGCCCTTTGTGCCCTTTGTGGCGAAGACCCGTGCGGTTACGTCCAATACAGGGTGCGCGCCTGCGGCAATTTCGCAGCGAGCTGCCGCTCGAAGAACGCGCGCAGGTCGCCCATCACGTCGCGCGGGTAGACGTACTTCACCCCGCCGAACTTGTTGAACTTGCGCGCGCGGTTGGCCTCGTCGAGGTCCAGCGTCGTGTTGGGATACCAGCCCTGGAGCACTTCCTTGCTGCCGGGCGTGAAGCGGTGGGTGATGAGTTCCACCGTCACGTCGCGCGCGCCGTCGAGCGCGGAGGCGGCGTGGTCCAGCATCTCGCCGTAGTGCGTCTCCCAATCCTCAATGGGCATGATCGGCGCGATCACCAACCCGACCGGGTATCCCCCCTCGCGCGCCAGCCGCCCCAGCGCCGCCAGCCGCGCGGGCACGGGCGACGTGCCGCCTTCCAGCTTGCGCGAGACGGGCAGCGCGTTGACGCTCGCCCGGCAGCGGGTGCGTCCGCCGTGCGGTAGCGCCAGGAGCGGTTCGCTCGCGTCGAACTTGCTCACCCAGCGCAGCCGCGCGCCGTCGCCTTCCGGGCGCGCGCCGAACCAGCGGATGCACGCGGCGAGGCTGCCGGTCAGGTGTTCGATGCCCAGGGGATCGGTGTAGCAGGAGACCTCGAAGCTCGTCTCTGCCCGGTCCCGGGCGACGTAGGCGGCGAGGTTGTCCAGGATGGCGGGCAGGTTGGCGAACACCCGCACCACGGGCGGCCCGCTGAGGCTGCCCGCGAGATAGCAATACTGGCAATGGGCCGGGCAGCCTTCGGCGAGGTGGAACTGCCAGTCCGCCGAGGGCGGGATCGGCTGCAGCCGGAACGCGCCCGGCGGCGCGACCACCACCGCCAGGGTGGACTTGCCCAGCCGGTAGGTCTCGCGCTCGTCGCCGCCGCGCAGGCCGGTGAGCCGGTTGGCCGGCAACTCCTCCACGGGTAGCCCGAGCGCCTCCACCCGCTCGCGGATGGCGCGGCCGTGCGCTTCCGCCAGCGCCGCCGGGGTGAACACCACGCGCCGGGGCATCCAGCGCCGGGCGGCGTTGTCCGGCCCCGGCGTGGCGGCGGCGGGCGTCACGGCCTGCGCTTCGGTGAGTTCCGTCAGGAGGTCGGCAGGGGCTTCGGTGGGCATGGGGCGCGGAGTCGGAACCGCAGAAATAGTTCGCCTGCGTGATGGGTGCGGATGCCTTTGGAAGAGGGCAAGAGCCCGGTTCACCGGGCGTCGTCAACGTCCACAGACAAAAGGCGACAACGGCGACAAATCACGACACAAAGCTGCCCTCCCCTGCGGGGCCTTCCCCCGAAGCGGAAAGGCGGCCTGGGAGGGCGGTTAAAAGCCAGGGATGGGCTCCGGCGCGCCGCCTTCAATTAAGGCCGGACAAAGATGCCTAGTTGTTGCTGTTGGCGGTCTTCTTCGCGGTGGTCGCGCGGCCCGTGGCCTTCACCGTCTTCTTGGTGCTGCTCTTCTTCATCGTGTCAGAAAGGTTGAGCACGTCGCGGCGCATGATCTTGCCGCTCTTGAACTTCACCGTCGCACGCGGCGGGATGGCGAAATTGCTGCCGGGGATGTTCGGGTTGCGGCCGACGCGCGCCTTGCTCAGGCGCACCTGGAACACGCCGAAGTTGCGCAGTTCCACGTCCTGTCCGGTGGACAGCGCGGTGGTGATGTGGTCGAGCGTCTTCTGGATCACGTCGAAGACCTGATGCTGGACCATTCCTGTCTCGTTGCTGATTTTCACAACGAGGTCTCGTTTCGTTAGATTGGGCATAATCTAAAACAGTCTTTCTTTAGTGGTTTGTCTTCTGCGTCTGCTCTGCACGGACTGGCTGTCGGAAAAAACCTGGGTTTCGTTGGCGCGAACCAACCAGAGATGGCCCTGGTATTTTCCTGACACCCGACCCGGAATTTTCCCGGACTCGAAGTTCTGACGTTTTTCGGGAGCCAACGTTCAATATTAAACTCCACATCCTATTCGCACAACAGCAAATAGGCGGATGCACATCTTCCATCAAGCGGATGGAAAGTGCAAATTTTTGTGGTGTTTTTCCAACAAATTTCAGGCCGGACCGTCAGGGTTTCCACTATCCTCTTCCAGGGGCCCGAACTCCTCGGGGGCGACCTCGCGCGCCGTGCGGAAGTGCGTCTTCGCCAGCACGCGCAACGCCGCTGCCCCGTCGCGGGCGGCGATCTGGCGGGCCGCCGCCTTGACCTGCGCCGACGCCCCGCGCGGCAGCACGATCCCGCGCTGCCGCCCCGCGCCTTCGAGCCAGTCGATGAACCGTTCGCGCGCCAGGATGGACGCCGCCGCGACGGCCGGATCGCTCTCTGCCTTGGTGCGCTGGTCGATCCGGATCTGGCGCGCTTTTTCGAGCAGGGAACGCTGGATGATGCTCGGGTTGGCGAACTGGTCGCTGAGCGAGCGCGGGCAGTCCGGGCGCTGTGCCAGGAGGTTTTCGATGACGCGCGCGTGGCCCCAGCCGAGCAGATTGTTGACGTTGCGCATCTTTTGCTGGAGCACGTTGTAACGCTCGGGCCCGATGGCGATGACGTTGTGCGCCGCGCCGGGGATGCTCCGGATGATCCCGGCCAGGAGGCGGATCTTCGCGTCGCTGGTGATGCGCTTGGAATCCTGCACCCCGGCGTCCTTGAGCGCGCGCGCGATGTCGCGGTCCACGTACACCCCGGCGACGACGAGCGGGCCGAAGAAGTCACCCTTGCCGCTCTCGTCGATGCCGAAGTGCGGGCTGTAGGCGTCGGGATCGAGCACTTCCTCGTAGCCGAGCTTCGCCGCGCCGAGGATTTCCGGTTCCAGCCGGAACTTGACGAAATCCTCCGTCTCCTTGCCCTGGACGAGAATTTTCGGGCCTTTGGTGTAAACGGCCAGGTTGAGTTTGCCCTTTTGCGCGGCGTAGAGCGTATAGGGTTTCTCGACGAGTTCGAATCCCCAGTCGTCGAGGCAGCCGCGGAGCTTGTCGGCTTGTGCGGCGGTGAGAGGGGACGTAAAGGAGGTCAGAGGTGGCATCGGCAAGAAAAACGGGCACGCGGCGCAGGCTCAAGGAACCAGAAGACCGGGCGAATTTCCAGTCCGCCCTGACCGATTGGTTCGCTCGGCACGGGCGCGACCTGCCCTGGCGGCGCACGCGCGACCCGTATGCGATCCTGGTCAGCGAGTTCATGCTGCAACAGACGCAGGTCGCCACCGTGCTGGATTATTACCGCCGCTGGCTGGAACGCTTCCCCACGGTCGCCGCGCTGGCCGGCGCGCCGGAGGCGGACGTGCTGCGCGCGTGGGAAGGGCTCGGTTACTACGCGCGCGCGCGCAACCTGCACCGGGCCGCCGGGATCATCCGCGACCAGTACGGCGGGGAGTTCCCGCGCGAGCTGGAGCAGATTGCCGCGCTGCCCGGCGTCGGGCGGTACACGGCGGGAGCGGTGTTCTCGTTCGCGTACGACCGGCGCGCGCCCATCGTGGATGCGAACGTGGCGCGGGTGCTCGCACGGATCATCCACCTGCGGATTCCCATCGACACCGCCCCGGGCCAGCGCGCCCTGTGGGCGGCGGCGGAGCTTCTCCTGCCCGCGGAGAACGTGCGCCTATATAATAGCGCGCTGATGGAACTCGGCGCGCTGGTCTGCACGCCGCGCGGTCCGCAGTGTCTGCTGTGCCCGGTGCTGGCCTGCTGCGCCGCCGCGCCGCACGACCCCGAACGGCTGCCGGTCAAGAAGGCGCGCAAGCCGACCACCGCGCTGACGGAAGATTGCGCGTGGATCGTCCACGGCGGGCGGCTGCTGCTGCAACAGGGCGTTGGCTCGCGCTGGAAGGGTCTGTGGAAGCTGCCGCCGCTGCCCGCGCCCACGCCCGACGACCAGGAACCGCTGATGCACCTGACGTATCCGTTCACGCACTACCAGGTGACGCTGCGCGTGTTCCCCGCCCCCACGCCTGCCACGCCGGGCGAGCACCAGGCGTGGTGCCCGCTGGACAGCCTGGAGTCCGTGGCGATGGCCGCCCCGCACCGGCGGGCGGTGCGGCAGTTGATGAAGGAGGGATAGTACACACGGCGTCGAATCCTCGCCCTGCTCCCCGTAAATCATGCAACCGACGGCCGGGTTGTCGGCGTACTATCGCTATATCGTTCTCCCTAATAGGGAAAGCATCACCAGCGCGCCACCCAACTCAAGTCCTGCCATTACCTCCATGCCTGAACTCACCTCTGCCCAATATTTGACCGTTTACAACCTGCTGTCGCTGGCGATTGCCGCGATGCTCTCGTCGTTCGTGTACTTCGTGCTCGCGCGCCGCGAGATCAACCTGCGCTATCGCGGGGCGGTCACGGCGGGGGCCATGGTGGTGTTGATCGCCGGCTACCATTACTTCCGCATCTTCAATAACTGGGAGGCTGCCTACCAGGTCAACGCCAGCGGCGGCTACTCGCCCACGGGCCTGCCCTTCAACCACGCCTACCGCTACATCGACTGGATGCTCACCGTGCCGCTGCTGGTGGTGGAGCTGATCATCGTCCTGGGCCTGTCGCGCCCCGTGACGGCCAGCCTGATCGCCAAGCTGGCCTTCGCCTCGTTCCTGATGATCGTGCTCGGCTACGTCGGCGAACTCGACCGCACGAGCAAGTCCATCGCCTCGCAACGCGGCCTGTGGGGCACGTTGAGCACGATTCCCTTCCTTTACATCCTCGTCGTGCTGATCGGCGAGATCCGCGCTTCCATGAAGCGTTCCAGCGAGCAGGTGTCCATCCTGCTCCGCAATACGGCGCTGCTGACCCTCTTCGCCTGGGGCTTTTATCCCATCGCCTACATGGCCCCGTTCTTCGGGCTGACCGGCGCGGGCGCGGAGATGGGCTTGCAGGTCGGCTACAGCATTGCCGACATCGTCGCAAAGGTCGGCTATGGCCTGCTGATCCATGGCATCGCGCAGTACCGCACCGAGGAGGAAGACCCGGAGGTCGCGGCGGCAGCGCAGACGGCTTGATCCGCCCGGCGGGGCACCGCCGCTTTGTCTTTGGGCCGGGGCGGCGGTTGACGCCGCCCCGCGTGCCCTTAAGTTGCCGTCGCCCATGCAAACGCTCCCCGACGCCCACGGCTACTTCGGTCCTTATGGCGGCATGTTCGTGCCCGAGACGCTGATGACGCCTCTGCGCGATCTCGCGGAGGAATACGAACGGGCGCGCGTCGATCCGCAGTTCCAGGCCGACCTCGCCGCGCTGCTGGGGGATTTCGCCGGACGGCCCACGAAGCTCTACTTCGCCGAACGCCTGACCGCCAAGCTCGGCGGGGCGAAGATTTATCTCAAGCGCGAGGACCTCTTACATACCGGCGCGCACAAGATCAACAACGCGCTCGGGCAGATTCTCCTGGCCCAGCGCATGGGCAAAAGGCGCATCATCGCCGAGACGGGCGCAGGCCAGCACGGCGTCGCCACGGCCACGGCGGCGGCGCGTTTTGGCTGCGAGTGCATCGTGTACATGGGGGCCGTGGACATGAAGCGGCAGGCGCTCAACGTCGCGCGCATGAAGTTCCTGGGGGCCAAGGTCGTGCCTGTGACCGCCGGGGCCGCCACGCTCAAGGAAGCCATCAACGAGGCCATGCGTGACTGGGTAACCAACGTGCGGGACACGTTCTATATCCTGGGCAGCGCGCTCGGCTCGCATCCGTACCCGATGATGGTGCGCGATTTCCACCGCGTCATCGGCGTGGAGGCGCGGAAGCAAATGCTGGAGCGCGAGGGACGGCTGCCGGATTTGCTCGTGGCGTGCGTCGGCGGCGGCAGCAACGCCATCGGGTTGTTCCATCCGTTCCTGGAGGACGAGGACGTGAAGATGGTCGGCGTCGAGGCCGGGGGCGAGGGCACGCTGGAGGGCCAGAAGCACGCCGCGCGCTTCTTCGGCGGCAAGCTGGGCGTGCTGCAAGGCACGAAGACGTTCCTGCTGGCGGACGACGACGGACAGATTCTGATTACCCACTCGGTTTCCGCCGGGCTGGACTACGCGGCGGTCGGCCCCGAGCACAGCAACCTGCGCGACGTGGGCCGTGCGGATTACGTCTACGCGACGGATGACGAGGCACTGGCAGCGTTCCACGAACTCTCACGGACGGAAGGCATCATCCCCGCGCTGGAAACCGCGCACGCCGTCGCGCACGCGATGCGTATCGCGCCGACGATGGGCAAGGATGAGATCATCCTCGTCAACCTGTCAGGACGCGGGGACAAGGACGTGCAGCAGGTGGCGGAGATGGAGCACGTGCCGCTGAAACGATAGTTGTGCGTCGTTGCAGTGCTGTCCTCCTGAGCGAAGCAAGTTGGTGCATCCACCCACGTGTTGCGTCACCTTGGGTTCTCCAACGATCGCCATTCGGTCATTGCGTTCTTGCGTGATGAACCTTGGGCTTTTATGGCGCACCATCAACTTCGCGGTTACAGCAAAAGCCTTTCGTCCGTTAATCCGTTTGGACATCCTTGGAGTCAGGAGGTTTTCACCTCGCTCTTTCCAAGTTGCCGAAATCGATGGCAAACCATCTTCTGACCTGCTTTGACATCCCCCGCATCGCTGCCATCCTTCCCGATGCGTAGCATGACCGGGTACGGCAGCGGACGCGGCACGGCCGCCAACGGGACACCCTGCGCCGTCGAAATCCAGAGCGTCAACCGCAAGCAGAGCGAGGTGTTCGTCAACCTGCCGCGCGACCTGGCCAGCCTCGAACCGCGCGCCCGCGAGATCATCAACGCGCACGTCGCGCGCGGACGGCTCTCGGTGAACATAATGCTACAGGCGCGCACCGCCCCCGACGCGCCCCCGCCCGCCCGCCATTTAGCCCCCCCGCGCTCGTAAAAACC
>CALMAQ010000205.1 GCA_937859745.1 uncultured Verrucomicrobiota bacterium
GGGTGCCGGAGGCGGAGGTCGGCGCGTCGCGCGACACGCGCTAGGGCCCCGCGCCGCCATGCCAAGCGATCCCACCGCCCCGCCCGCCTCACCGGAAGTCGAGGAGCGCGCCTACCGCATCATGCGGGAGGTCGAGGACTCGCATTGGTGGTTCGACGGCATGGAGGCCATCACCCGGCGGCTGCTCGACGCGACGGCCGGTCCCGGCGCGCCGCCCGGCCGCACCGTGCTCGACGCGGGCTGCGGCACGGGACGCAACCTGGGCTTTTTGACGCGCTACGGCGAGGTCACGGGCATGGATTTCTCGCCCGTGGCGCTGGCAAGCTGCCGGGAGCGGGGCTGCACGCGGCTGCACCTCGGCAGCGTCAACGAACTGCCCTTCCCGGCGGACTCGTTCGACGTGCTGACGAGCTTCGACGTGTTGACGAACCGGACCGTGGTCGACACGCGGGCGCTGGCGGAGTTCGCGCGCGTGACCCGCCCGGGCGGCTGCGTGCTGGTGCGGGTGGCGGCCTACGACTGGCTGCGCGGCCGGCACGACGAGGAATGGAACGTCGGCCACCGCTTCGCGCGGGGCGAACTGTGCGGAAAGTTCGCGCGGGCGGGGCTGGACGTGCAACGGGCGAGCTACGCGAACATGTTCCTGTTCCCGGTGGTGTTGACGAAGCGGCTGCTGGAACGCTTTCTCCCGCCTAAGGCGGAGACGAGCGACCTGCAAGTCGGCGCGGGCAGGAGTTGGAGCGGGCGGCTCCTGGGCGCGCTGCTGGCCAGCGAGGCACGCTGGGCGGCCCGGCCCGGCGGTCTGCCGTTCGGCCTATCGCTGTTCGTGGTGGGAAAGAAGCGTTCCTGAGCCGGTCGCTTCACGCCGTGCCGCGCACGGTGGTGCGATGGCCTCCCAACAAAGATGGGGAGGCCGCTGCGTCTAATTGTCTACTAATTCTATGGGATTTAGCAAGATTTCATCTTTACAACGTTTGCTTCCCGAACCATATTCCGTCTCCCGCCAAAAACGGCGGCCTACCGCACGCTGACTCCCCATGACCTCCGAACCCGCCGCACCCAAGCCGCTCGCCGCCAACGAGGGCATCAAGGCCACCTCGCACCACCTGCGCGGCACCATCGCCGAGGACATGGCCGACCGCTCCACCGGGGCCATCTCCGACGACAACGGCCAGCTCACCAAGTTCCACGGGCTCTACCTCCAGGACGACCGCGACCTGCGCAACGCCCTCAAGAAGGCGGGCCAGGAAAAGGCGTTCGCCTTCATGCTGCGGGTGCGCCTGCCGGGCGGCCGGGCGACGCCGCAACAATGGCTCGTGCTCGACAAGCTGGCCGACGACATGGCCTCGCCCTCGTTGAAGATCACGACGCGGCAGACGTTCCAGTTCCACGGCGTGCTCAAGGGCAACGTCAAGGAGTTGGTCCAGGGCATGCACCGGGTCCTGCTGGATTCCATCGCCGCCTGCGGTGACGTGAACCGCAACGTCATGGCCCCGCCCAACCCCGAGCGCGACCCGCTGCTCGGGCAGGTGTACGAGCACGCCCGGGCCTGGAGCGAGTACGCCCTGCCCAAGACGCGCGCCTACCACGAAATCTGGCTGGACGAGGAGATGGTCGCCGGGGGCGAGGAAAAGGAGCCGATGTACGGCGACACTTACCTGCCGCGCAAGTTCAAGGTGGGCTTCGCCCTGCCGCCGCACAACGACGTGGACCTGTTCTCGCAGGACATGGGCTTCGCGGCGGTCGTGGAGGACGGCCGGCTGGTGGGGTACAACGTGACGGTCGGCGGCGGCCAGGGCATGAGCCACGGCAACGTGGAGACGTTCCCCCGGCTGGCAGACGTGCTCGGCTTCATCCCGCCGGACAAGGTTAACGCCGTGGGCGAGGCGGTGCTGACGACCCAGCGCGACTTCGGCGACCGCACCAACCGGCGGCACGCCCGGCTCAAATACACCATCGAGGACCGCGGCCTGGACTGGTTCCGCGACGAGGTGGAACGGCGCAGCGGCCTCACCCTCGAACCCGCACGCCCCTTCGGGTTCACCACCATCGAGGACCCGCTGGGCTGGCACGAGTGCGCCGACGGCACCTGGTTCTATGGCCTGCACATCCTCAGCGGTCGCATCAAGGATGTCCCCGGCCGCCCGCTCAAGACGGCTCTCCGGGAGATCGCGCAGATCCACACGGGCGACTTCCGCAACACGCCCTCGCAGAACCTGACCATCTCGGGTGTCACCCCGGAGCAGCGTCCGGTGATCGACGGCATCCTGGCCAAACACGGGCTGACCCGCGAGAACGACCGCACCGGCCTGCGCCGCAACGCACTCTCCTGCGTGGCGCTGCCGACGTGCGGCCTCGCGCTGGCCGAGAGCGAGCGCGCCCTGCCGAGCCTGCTGGAGAAGATCGAAACCGTGCTGGACGAGGCGGGCCTGAGCGAAGACGCCATCAGCCTGCGGATCACGGGTTGCCCGAACGGCTGCGCCCGGCCGTACCTGGCGGAGATCGGCCTCGTGGGCCGCGCGCCGAACAAGTACGCGCTGTTCCTGGGGGCGAAGTACAACGGCACGCGGCTCAACCGGCTCTACGCGCCGAGCGTCACGCTCGACGACGCCGTGGGTCTCCTGAAGCCGATCATCAAGCGGTACTCCCTGGAGCGCGAGGGCGGCGAGGGCTTCGGCGACTATTGCGACCGTGCCGTGCTGCCCGCGGACGCCACCTTCCACAGCGTCGGCACGCTGCCCGGCGACGCCGAGGCGGAACCGGCGGTGGCGCTCGTGCAGACCGCCACTTCCAACTGACTCCCTTTCCGATGACACCCCGGCAAATCAAGCTCTGGAACGAGGAACTGCGCGGGCGTTCTCCCCTGGAGATCACCCGTTGGGCGGTCGATCAGGCGCAGGGACGCACGCTCGTCTCGACCAACTTCCGTCCCTACGAGGCCGCCATCCTGCATCTGGCGACGCGGGTGCAGCCGCGCATCCCGGTGCTCTGGGTGGACCACGGCTACAACCGTCCGGCCACCTACCGGCACGCGGAGGAGCTTCGCCGCACGCTCGGCCTGGACATCCGCGCGTACCTGCCGCGGCTGAGCGCCGCCCATCGGGACGCGGTTTACGGCGAGATTCCCGATCTGGACGACGAGACGGGTCTCAAGCAGTTCAGCGCGCAGATGAAGCTCGAACCTTTCCAGCGCGGCATGCGCGAACTCGCCCCGCTGGTGTGGATCACGGCGCTGCGCCGCACGCAGAACCCGAACCGTGCCGGGCTGGACGTGGTGTCCGTGGACGAGAACTTCGGCACGCTCAAGGTCAGCCCGTTGTTCCACCAGACGGACGCCGACCTCGAAGCCTACCTCCGGGAGCATTCGCTGCCCAACGAGTGGGACTATTTCGACCCCGCCAAGGCCGACGAGAAACGCGAGTGCGGCCTGCACGCCGCCTGGGGTGCGGAAGCCGTGAAAGGTTGACCCGTGACCCGGCCCGGCTTCCGTGCGAGCTTTCGAGCGGCAATCACTCCTGTCATCCTGAGCGGAGCGAGTTTGCGAGCGCAGTCGAAGGACCTTCCGGCCCGCGGCAGCGAAATGCCTCTTGGCTGATGGACGCTTGCCTCCGGCGGCGGAAGGTCCTTCGACTGCGCTCGCAAACTCGCTCCGCTCAGGATGACAACATAGGGGACACAACACTTTCTACCACGGTCACGTGAATTGCTATCATCTCAACCACCTCCAATACCTGGAGACGGAAGCCATCCACATCATGCGCGAGGTGGCGGCGGAGTTCGAGCGCCCGGCCATCCTGTTCTCGGGCGGCAAGGACTCCATCTGCCTGCTGCGGCTGGCAGAGAAGGCGTTCCGGCCCTCGGAGTTCCCGATGCCGCTGCTCAACGTGGACACGGGCCACCATTTCCCCGAGTTGAACGAGTTCCGCGACCGCCGCGCCGCCGAACTGGGCGCGCGGCTGATCATCCGCACGGTGGAGGACGCCCTCGCCCGAGGCATCATGGAGCAGCCGCCCGGGCAGATCAGCCGCAACGGCTTGCAGATTCCGACCCTGCTCGCCGCCGTGGAGGAATTCCGCTTTGACTGCCTGATCGGCGGCGCGCGCCGCGACGAGGAAAAGGCGCGGGCGAAGGAGCGTTTCTTTTCCTTTCGCGACAGCTTCGGCCAGTGGGACCCCAAGAACCAGCGGCCCGAAATCTGGAACCTCTACAACGCGCGGCTCAACCCGGGCGAGAACATGCGCGTGTTCCCCCTGAGCAACTGGACGGAGACCGACGTGTGGGAGTACATCCGCCAAGAGCGGCTGGAGGTGCCGAGCATCTACTTCAGCCACAAACGCAACGTCGTGCGCCGGGGCGGCCAATGGGTGCCCGCGACGGACCTCGTCCCGCCGAAGCCGGGCGAGCCGGTGGGGGAGTTGGTGGTGCGGGTGCGGACCATCGGGGACATCATCAGCACGGGCTGCGTCGAGTCGCCCGCCGCGAACGTGGACGACATCATCCACGAGATCGCCGCCGCCCGTGTGACCGAGCGCGGCTCCCGCGCCGACGACAAGCTCTCCGAGGCGGCGATGGAGGACCGCAAGAAGGCGGGGTATTTTTGAGGACGATGGAAATGGTCGGCTCACACCAGGATTGACGGCGTGGGACGTGGTGGATAAAAAAAGTAAGGAGCAGATTCTATGTCCGTGCATACATCGACCGTGACTACCAAAGGGCAAACCACCGTGCCGGAGCCGATCCGTGCGGCGATGGGTTTGCAAGTGGGCAAGGTGCTCGTATGGGAATTGACCTCCGGTGAGGACGGCAAGCAACGGCTCACCGTTCACCCCAGCCCGGAACTCGACGACTTGGCCGGACGCTTGAGCTCGACTGTGCCCTTCGCTGGGATCGAACAAGAAAAACAGGCCGCGCGGAGGGCACGGACGGACGGTGCCGCCAACCGTGACAAGCGTTCGCAACGCCGCTGAAGGAAATCGCCGTGGAGACGTACCTGCTGGACACCAACGTCCTCATCCGGTTTCTGCGGCAGGATCATCCGACGATGGGACCTGCCGCCAAAGCACTCTTCCGGGCCGCCAGGGCTGGCAAGGTCCGGCTGCTTTTGGAGGAGAGCATCGTGGCCGAAGCGGTGTATGTGCTCCAATCCGTTTACAAACAGAACCGCGCGGACATCGCTGATGCGCTGCAAGCCATCGTGCGCCGGGCTCCGGCCATCCAGTCCGAGCGGCCTGCGGTGCTCAACGATGCGTTGGACCGTTACCGGAGGCAAAGCCAGGTGGACTTCGCCGACGCGCTGCTGGCGGCGCTGGCGGTGGAAAAGCAGGTGGCAGTCGCTTCGTTCGACCGCGACCTGGACCGCTTCAACGATGTGACACGGTTTGAACCACCCACGCCGGAAGTTTGAGTGCGTAAACCCAGCATCCTCTCGACCGGTTGCATCCATGATTCCGCCTGCCACTGCGCTTATGTCTGAACCCGACTATACGTTGAGCTTTGCCATAGACGAAAATGGCGACCAAGTTTTTGTTCAGGCCGACGACGCAGGCTTGGAGTTCTTGATCAAGTCGCTCGCTCGTCTCAGACAGAAGTTGTCCGAGAACATTTGTGATCATGATCATTTATTCACTGACGCTTGGGCAGGGAATGAACTTACCCAACAGACGTTGAGTGAAGGCACCCGTACAGTTCATCATGTGAAAATCTATGGTTGGACAAAGGAATGGGTTCTCAAAAATGGTTTGAAAAATTAGTGTGACCACGCCCCATCCCACCCCCGTCGATCTCCTGCGCTTCAACACCAGCGGCAGCGTGGACGACGGCAAATCCACGCTCATCGGCCGCCTGCTGTACGACTCCAAGTCGCTCATGGAAGACCAGCTGGAAGCCCTCCAGCGCAGCGCGGATCTCACCGGCAACGGCCAGATCAACCTCGCCAACCTCACCGACGGCCTGCGCGCCGAACGTGAACAGGGCATCACCATCGACGTGGCCTACCGCTACTTCGCCACGCCCCGTCGCAAGTTCATCATCGCCGACACGCCCGGCCACGTGCAGTACACGCGCAACATGGTCACGGGGGCGTCGTCGGCCAATTTGTCCATCGTGCTCGTGGACGCGCGCCAGGGCGTCGTCGAGCAGAGCCGCCGCCACACCTGCATCGCCTCGCTGCTGCGCGTGCCGCACCTCGTCGTCTGCGTCAACAAGATGGACCTCGTCGATTGGAGCGAGGAACGCTTCCTGGAAATCCGCGACGAGTTCGAGGGGTTCCTACCCCGGCTGGACATCAAGGACGTGAAGTTCATCCCCGTCAGCGCGCTCAACGGCGACAACGTCGTGGACGCCTCGCCGCGCACTCCCTGGTATCCCGGCCCGCCGCTGCTGGGGCACCTGGAAACCGTCCACCTGGGCAGCGACTGGAACCTCACCGACCTCCGCATGCCCGTGCAGTGGGTCAACCGCCCGAACAACCCGAAAAACGCCGCCCTGCACGACTTCCGCGGCCTGAGCGGACAGCTCGCCGGGGGCATCGTGCGCGTGGGACAGAAGGTCATGGTCCTGCCTGCGGGCTTCACGAGCACGGTCAAGGAGATCTGGACGCTGGACGGCGCGCTCCAGGAGGCGTTCTGCCCGCAGTCCGTCACGCTGGTGCTCGCCGACGACCTCGACGTGAGCCGCGGCGACATGGTCGTGGACCCGGAAGACCTGCCCGGCATCGGCAGCGAGTTGCACGCCAAGATTTGCTGGCTGCACCCCAAGCCGCTCCAGCCGGGAAGGCGTTACCTGCTCAAGCACACCACGCAGACCGTCCAGGCCGCCGTGACGAGCATCGACCACCGCATCGACATGACCACGCTCGAACAGGAGCCGGGGGCCGCGGCGCTGGCGATGAACGACGTGGGCTCCATCCGTCTCCGCACGGCCCGGCCGTTGGTCTACGACGGCTTCGCGGCCAACCGCCAGACGGGCTCGTTCATCCTGATCGAACCCGGCAGCAACGCCACCGTGGGGGCCGGGATGCTGTTCCCGCCCCTCGAACCGGCGCGGCCCGAGTACGAGGATTTCACCATCTGAGGCCGGGCCGTTCGCGAGACAATCTTGTCACCGGCCCGCACCCAGAGGGGAGCGGCCCGGCAGGCGGGAATTGCTTTGTGTCGGCGCGACGTTTACTGGTACGAACGGTTCAGGGAAATACTAGGGATGCCAATTTACAGCTCATCGCATGATCGCCGCAGGCGGCGGCGGGCCCGCGAGAACCACCGCCGGGCCAAGTGGACCGCGCTCTTGATCTCGGCCCTTCTGCTGGGCACGACGCTCCTCTTGATCGGCACCCACCGGCCGCCGACCCCCGGGGGCATTTTGCCCGCGAACGTGGACCTGAAAACCACCAGCCGGACCCATTGATCCCGGCGGCGCTCACAACCAACCGGCGGCGCGCGCGGCGGCCAGCGCCTCCTCGATGGGCGGCAACTCGGGAGCCCACTTGCGCTCCCATTCCAGGCTGATCACCCCGTCGTAGGGAACGTCCCGCCAGGCGGCTTGCAGCTCGGCCCAGGGGAACTCGCCCCGGCCCGGGAGGGCGTGGCGATGGCCGTGCGGAGCGGTGGGATCGTTGATTGTGTCTTTGATGTGGACGTGCCGCACGTAGGGCGACAGGGCGCGCCAGGTGTCCGCGATGGTTTCGCCGTGGCCCCAGGTGCCGTGCGTGTCCCAAAGGATGGACATCGGATCGTCGAGTTGCTTCTCGATGGCAAGGCAGTCGGCGCTGGTACGGCAGGTGGTGTGCGTCTCCATGGCGATATCCACCTCCAGGCCGGAACGCCGCCGCAGGTTCTGCCACCAGCGCACGTTTTCGACGGCCTGCTTGGTCTTCTCCGGGGAAAGGCTCTCCCCGGGGCTGCCGCCGTCGAACACCCGCAGAAGTGGCACCAGCAACGCCTCCGCCCAAGGCACGAAGCGTAGCAGCTCGTCGGCTTGGTTCGGGTTGGAGGAGATCAACTGGAAAGAGGTATCCAGGATGCAAATCTGCTGCCCGTGTGCGGCGAGGATTTCGATCATCCGCCCCGGGGTGCCAAAGGTTTCCGTGAAGTAGGCGGGCAGATCGATCCGCCCCCCCAGACAGCGCAGTTCCAGGGAGGAAGCACCCCACTGGTTGGCCAGGACGCTCACGTATTCGTGGTTCAGGTCGGGGCAGCCGAGGGGCGAAATGGTCCAAGGGCGGGGGGAAGGGTTCATCCGAAAAACAGTCGCCCTCCCACCGCCGGAATCCACCGAAAGTTTTCGCCTGGCCGCCCGGGCCGCCGTGTGCGCGGCAGCCCGGACGGGGGTTCCTTTGGTTGCTTCAAACGGAGGCGTCGCCCACGAACGGCCGCCGGT
>CALMAQ010000206.1 GCA_937859745.1 uncultured Verrucomicrobiota bacterium
CACCAACTACAACCTTGCCATCCTGCACAAAGCAACAGTCAGGTAGCCACTACCAGAAACGTTACTATTGGGATGCGTGCATCTACATTGCTTGGCTCAACCAAGAGTCGTCCAAGGCTCCATGGCTGCCTGCTATCAACGAGATTGTTGCGGCCAACAAGCGGCGCGATAACCTAATCATCACGTCCGTTCTCACCCTGATGGAGGTTTTGGAATCCAAGCTGACGCCTGAGCAGGAAAAAGACTTCCAAGACTGCTTTTACTTCGGCACCCATGAACGCTACGACATAGATATACCAGTCGTGATGAAGGCGCGTAAGTACCGAGATCATTACCTGGCGAACAAGGTCGATGGCAAAAAGCTCGCTACGCCCGACGCTCTTCACCTTGCAACAGGGTTCATTCACAAGGTTGATGAGTTCCACACCTTCGATGACGGCAAATCGGGTAATGGATGTTCCCTGTTGGCCCTAGATGGAAATGTGGCGGGAGATGCCCTTAAAATTTGCCGTCCTGAGACGGATCACGCTACGCCGCTCGAACTCGTTTTCTGACGGCCCCGCTGATTATCTATGCTGACTGATGTGTTCCGAGCACAACCCAACGCTGTTGGCGACCGGCAAGCCTGGCCGGGCAAGGTTGTCACTGAAGATGACTTGGGTGTCCACTGGACGGTCCTGGGAAGCCAGCAGGTCCCCGTACCGCCGCACAAATTCAGTTCCTAAGAGTGGGACGGGTGTGTTGGTCCCATGAAAGACGAGGTGGGTGACCTCTGCGCCGAGCCTTCCCAACAGAGCCGCGAGGTGGATGTAGGGATCATCAAACCCGTGGCAGTGCAGCAGGAGTGCTTCCTCGCTCCCATTGAATTGGTGGGTTGCCCATGCGTACACCGTGATCCACGGAAAGAAGTTCCCGACCACCAAGTGAAACGCACTCGGCCAACCCGCATGAGAGCACTCGTCGGTGTTCGCGCTTTGGACGACGAGGCCAGCTTCGTTCAAACGCGGACGCATCTGTGTGGGTTCAGCCCAAGGTACAGGTGGGTTCAGGTAAGTCGCTCCTTGGCCGTAGTTGATGCCTACGGCCACAACTACCGGTAGTTCCTGCTTCTCCGTCTCCGTGTCGTGGTCGAGCACCCAGCCGACTGCCACTTGGCCCGACGGTAGATTTCGGCCTGTTTGGGTGAGCATGATGTGCCGAGATAGATCGCGGCAGGACGCTGGCTGCCCACGGAGCCTTCCGCTGCCACAAGCTCTGCGACTTTTCAGGGCCGCTTCGTTGGAGGACATGCTCGCATGAGCGTAGTTCGGGTCGCGGACCAGACCATCGAACAGTTCGTTGAAGAGGTCGCCGTTCAATCCCGCAAGAACCCGGTGTAGTTCGGTGGTTGTCATCATGGGTGGTGTCGGCTGTTTTGGAGGCTGTCAGTAGCGCGGACGAAAATTTATCCTTCAAACAACGCCAGGAACAAGCCTCTTGCGCGAGCCGCGCCCCGGTGAGCTACGCGGTACACTTGCCGCATGAGCAAACATTTGCTTGAACAAAATTTAACGTATGTGAACAGTGGCTGAACATGCGAAACGAGCAATGACTGACTTCGACTTTCCTGCCACGGTTCACCCTGTGGCATCCTTTCCCCGGCTGCGCGTCGAAGTGCCACTCTTTGACTCGCGGGTGGCCGCTGGCTTCCCCTCGCCCGCCGAGGGATACATCCAGCGGCCCATCGACTTAAACGAGTTCCTGATCCAGAACCAGCCCGCCACCTTCATCGTGCGCGCCGAGGGCGAGAGCATGATCCACGCACCTATCCAGCCCGACGACTTCCTGGTGGTGGACCGCTCACTGTCCCCACAGAACGGCGATGTGGTGCTCGCCGTTGTGGACGGTGAGTTTACCGTCAAGACGCTGCGGATCGCCAAGCAGCGCACTTGGCTGCAAGCCGAGAACCCGGCTTTCCCCGACCTGGAAATCAGCGAGGAGCGGGAGGGGTTGGTTTGGGGCGTTGTCACCGGCAGCTTCCGGCGTTTTGCCTATGCGCGCACCCGATCAGATTGAGTCGATGCCGCTCGCCTTAGTCGATTGTACGAGCTTCTACTGCTCGTGTGAAACCATGTTTCGCCCTGGCTTGTGGGGCAAGCCCGTGGTGGTCTTGAGCAACAACGACGGCTGCGTGATCGCGCGCAGCCCTGAAGCCAAGGCCCTTGGCGTCCCGATGGGCGCACCCGAGTTCCAGTGGCGGAAGCGGCTGCGCGACTGGAACGTGGCGGTGTTTTCCTCCAACTATGAACTTTACGGGGACATGAGCGCGCGGGTGATGACCGTATTGCGCCGCTTCTCCACCGCCATGGAGGCGTACTCGATTGACGAGGCATTCCTGAGCCTCGACGGCATGACCTGGGCACAACTGGCGGCTTGCGCCCGGGAAATCCGCCAGACGGTGCGCCGCTGGACCGGCATCCCGGTCGGCGTGGGGGTTGGGACCACCAAGCTCCTGGCCAAGCTGGCGAACCGGGCGGCCAAGCAGGGGGATGGGGTGCTGGTGCTCGACCATGACAGTCCGGCGGGGCACGACCTCATCAACGGGTGGCCCACCCGGGAACTCTGGGGCGTGGCCGGGCGGCTCGCGGCGCGGCTGGCCGACCTGGGCATCCTGACGGCGGGCAGCCTGCGCCGGGCATCCCGTTCGCTCATCCGCCAACGTTTCGGCGTCGTGGGCGAGCGGCTGGTGCTCGAATTGAATGGCGTGTCCTGCCTGGAACTGGAGGAAGTGGAAGCCCCGCGCCAGAACCTCTGCGGCTCGCGCTCTTTTGGCCGTCCGGTCACGGAGCTGGAAGAACTGCGTCAGGCCGTGACGGTCCATGTCGAACGCGCGGGGGAGAAGCTGCGGGGCCAGGGACTCGCTGCCAGCGCGGTATGCGTGTTCCTCCTGACTAACCGCCATCGGCCCGACCTGCCGCAGTACAATCCCCAAGCCGGGCGCGAGTTGATCGTGCCGACCGCGTTCACCCCCGAACTGATGGGCGAGTGCCAGCGCATCCTCTCCGCCATCTACCGGCCCGGCTACCGTTACGTCAAGGCGGGGGTGTTGTGCCTGGGACTCGTGCCCGTCGAGGAGAAGCAGGGCAGCCTGTTCCGGGAAGTGGACCCGGCACAGGAGGAGAAGCAACGGCGGCTCATGGCGGCGGTGGACGCGCTCAACCTGCACCACGGCAGGAACACCGTGCGGATGGCCACGGCAGGGTTCGAGCAGCGATGGCGGATGAGGCAGGATCGAAAATCGTCATGTTATACTACATGCTTGGCCGAAGTGCCGGTGGCCAGAGTGTACTGAGCCTGAACCCGAATGAGTGAATCCTTCCCATCTTTGGGCGTTTCTCCTACAAATGCCTCTACAACCATGAGCAACTCAATCGGCGGCTTTGGCGGCAGATGGACGTTGGACAAGCTTGAGTGTGTGCGGTTGTACCTCGCCGCTTACGCCAAGGTGATGATGAACCAGAATTTCAAGACGGCGTACATCGACGCTTTCGCTGGCACTGGGTACACACGCTTCAAGAACGAGAAATCCATCCCCGCCGGGGTGTTCGAGCAGGAAATGGCGGAGCCAGAAGCCGAGGATTTCCGCCAAGGCTCCGCGCAGATCGCTTTGGGGATCGAGCCGCCTTTTGGCAAGTACATCTTCATTGAGAAGGACCGTAAGCGGGCGCACGAATTGGAAAAGCTGAAGGAGAAGTTCCCCCAACGCGCGGCGTCCATCAAGATTGAGGTCGGCGACGCCAACGCGGAGTTGGCAAGACTGTGCGATCCCAAGATGAAATGGGGTGGCCGCCGGGCGGTTCTATTCCTCGACCCCTATGGAATGCAGGTAGATTGGTCCACCATTGAGGGTGCGGGACGTACGAAGAATATTGATATGCTGTTCCTCTTTCCCCTTGGTATGGGTGTCATGCGTCTGTTGCGCCGCGATCCAGTGCAGATTCCACCGGAGAATGCTCAGTGCCTCACCAAGTTGTTTGGTACGCCTGATTGGCAGAAGGAATTTTACGTGGATAACGATCAACCCAGCATCTTTGATGATCCGGGCACAGACCTCGGCAGGGTCAAAGCCGCCACGCCGGAGAAGGTGGCAAATTTCTGGCTCAAGCGTTTGGGCGATGCGTTCGAGCATGTGTCGCCCAAGGGAAGAGTTCTCTGCAACTCCAAGAATTCGCCTCTATACCTGCTCTGCTTTGCAGCCGGTAACCCGAAGGGAGTGACCATCATGAACTCCATCTTCAAGAAAAGCACCAACACGACCCGGTAGAAAGATACCTTATGGCAGCAGAATCACCGATTGAATGGACAGAGGCGACCTGGAACCCGATCACTGGTTGCGATAAGATCAGCCCTGGCTGCAAAAACTGCTATGCGGCACGGTTGGCGGCGCGCCTCCGAGCGATGGGCCAAGGCAACTACCGCAATGGTTTTGAGGTCACGTTGCAGCCGCAAATGCTTTCCTTGCCCCTGACCTGGAGGCGGGGCCGCAAGGTCTTCGTCAACTCGATGAGCGACCTTTTTCACGAGGCCGTGCCCGTAGAGTACATCCACCGTGTGTTCACAGTGATGAACCAGGCACCACAACATACCTACCAGATTCTCACCAAGCGTCCGCAACGGCTCCTCGCGCTCGACCCCGGGCTGCTTTGGGCGGATCACATCTGGATGGGCGTCAGCGTCGAAAGCGCGGCATACCAAGATCGCATCAACCTGCTGCGTCGCACGCGCGCCCGCGTGAAGTTTCTTTCGGTGGAGCCGTTGATCGGCAGGATTACCGGGATGAACCTCGGAGGAATCGACTGGGTGATTGTGGGCGGCGAATCCGGTCCGGGTGCTCGCCCGATGCAAGAAGGGTGGGTGACAGAGATTCGAGACCAATGTCTTGACGCTGGGGTGAAGTTCTTCTTCAAGCAATGGGGTGGTGTCCGTAAACATCAAACGGGACGGCTGCTTGGCGGGCGCACTTGGGATGAAATGCCACACCATGCTCCTGAACAGGAAGAACTGTATGCCGCACCCTAGAGCACTTCTCAGTTGAGTTTGCCTAGGTAGCCGCGGTGGGCAAAGTAGCC
>CALMAQ010000207.1 GCA_937859745.1 uncultured Verrucomicrobiota bacterium
TATAGTCCTTCTCCATTTTGAGAGCAACCCGTGGGACTAGATCGAGTAGAATTACCCGCCGGGCACCATCGTGAAGGTCAAGTTCCGCAACATGACGGCCTACGGGGCGTTCGTGGAGATCGAGGAAGGCATCGACGGCATGATCCACGTCTCCGACATGAGCTGGACGCGCAAGATCAACCAGCCGAGCGAGGTGCTCAAGAAGGGCGACGAGGTCGAGGCCGCGGTCATCGACATCGACAAGCAGAACCAGCGCATCAGCCTGGGCATGAAGCAGCTCGACGGCGACCCGTGGAAGGACATCGACCAGAAGTACAAGATCGGCGACCTCGTGACCGGCAAGGTCACGAAGCTGGCCAGCTTCGGTGCGTTCGTGCAACTCAAGGACGACATCGACGGGTTGGTGCACATCTCGCAGTTAAGCGAGGACCACGTGGCCAAGGTCAAGGACATCCTCAAGGTCGGCCAAGAGGTCGAGGCGCGCGTGATCAAGGTGGACAAGGCGGAGCGCCGCGTCGGCCTGTCGATCAAGGCGGCCAACTACAGCGAGGAAGACCTCAAGCGCGAGAGCGAGGCGTTCGAGACGCTGCGACCGGGCGAGGACATGGTCGGGTTGGAACAGGCGTTCCAGGCCGCCCAGGAAGAGTACCGCCCCGGCGACTCGAAGAAGAAGTAAACCGCCCTCCAAAGCGTCTTTGTAAACCGGCAGGCCTCACGGCCTGCCGGTTTTTGTTCTTGTTTATCGCAGAATGTGCAATTCTATTGCCCTTGAAGACTCTGGGCAACAAATGATCAAAATTACTCAAAGTAGTATCTTCGACCACAAGTGTGATCTACTTGTCATTCCTTGTAGTAGTATTGGATCAGTCACGCCGGGAGTATACCGTGAGCTGCAAAGCCGGAATCTTCCGACGGAACTAGGTGCCATTCCTTATGGGACAGTACATTTTCGCACAGTCCAATATGAAAATGCTAACACTTTAGCGTATGCTGCGGCAGTCAACGCTCCAACAAGAAGTACAGAAAATTCCGCATTGCGCAATATTGCAAAAGAAATTGTTGCCTACTGCCAACAGAATCAAGTAAGTTTAGCGAACGTGCCATTGTTGGGAACAGGTACAGGTGGTCTGACACCCGGTGAATCATTTGACGTGCTGAGCAGCCAGTTCAGCCGAGACCAATCAACAACGTATATTGTCTATTGCTTCTCCAAAGAAGTGTACGAGAACTTGGCCGTCCGTGTAGATAAGACGGAAGCGATTGACGAAGAAGAGCATCCTCGAGTTTTCATCAGTTACACCGGTAACGACAAACTCAATGCTTCTTGGGTAAGACAACTCGCGGAAGCATTGAGGAATCATGGAGTAGATGCACGTCTCGATCAATTTCACTTGCGACCCGGGGACGATCTGCCCCAATGGATGACAAGCGAAGTGATCAAAGCGGAAAAAGTTCTTCTGATTTGCGATAGTTATTATATGCAGAAGGCCGATTTCAGAAAAGGTGGCGTTGGCTGGGAAACCATGATTATTCAAGGGGACATGCTAGCTCAAGGTGACACTAAAAATAAGTATATCGCAATCGTCCGAGAAGAACACGCCGACAAAGGATTGCCAATCTATATGCGTTCGAAGTATGCATTAAATTGGGGTAAAAAGGACATTGTAGATGAAAATGAACTCAAGGACCTAATTTTGCTTCTTTATGACCGCGAGAGCGAGCCACCTCTTGGTAAAGCCCCTACGTACGTCAAAAATTTCAGGAAGCGCCAATCAAACGGGTGATCTAAATCACTATCGTCTTATGCAATTCTTCACTCGCGTCGTCCATGACTCGAACATCATGGGTGGCAAGCCGTGTATCCGCGGTTTACGTGTTACAGTCAGCACCGTGGTTGGTCTAGTGGCCGTCGGTCGCTCGCAGGAGGAAATTCTCAAGTTGTATCCATGCCTTGTCTCAGAGAACATCCGTGAAGCTTTAGCATACGCCATGTGGCAGGTGGGGGAGGAGCGGGAAGTTGATCTCGCCGAGGCGTGAAGCTTCTTTCGGGCATAAACCCATCACCGGACTGGACGCTTGGCTTGTGGAGAGACACGTTCTGAGGCTATGTCCCCCGTCGAACCCCCGCCAAGTCCGGTCAACACCCCGCGGCAGGTGCTCTTTGCCAGTCTGATCGGCACCACCATCGAGTTCTTCGACTTCTACATCTACGCCACGGCGGCGGTGCTGGTGTTCCCGCGCCTGTTCTTCCCGGCGACGGACCCGGCCTCCGCCACACTGGCCTCGCTGGCGACCTTCGGCGTCGCTTTCCTCGCCCGGCCGGTCGGGGCCATGCTCTTCGGGCATTTCGGCGACCGCATCGGGCGCAAGACGACGCTCGTGCTGGCGCTGCTGTGCATGGGCCTGTCCACCTTTGTCATCGGCACGCTGCCTGGCTACGCGACGCTCGGGATCGCCGCGCCGATCCTGCTCGCCCTGTGCCGTTTCGGCCAGGGCATCGGGCTGGGGGGCGAGTGGGGCGGGGCCGTGCTGCTGGCCGTCGAGAACGCCCCGCCTGCCCGGCGCGCCTTCTACGGGATGTTCCCTCAACTCGGCGCTCCCATCGGATTCCTGCTTTCGGGCGGAACCTTCCTGCTGCTCTCGCGCTGGCTGACCGATGCACAGTTCCTGGCCTTCGGCTGGCGGCTGCCTTTCCTGGCTAGCGCGGCGCTGGTGCTCGTCGGGCTCTACGTCCGGCTCAAGATCACCGAAACGCCGGTTTTCCAGGCGGCGGTCCGGCGTGCGGAACAGGTGGACGTGCCCATGACGGCGGTGTTCCGCCGCCACGCGGGCGCGCTGGCCGTCGGCGTGCTCGTCTGTCTGTGTACCTTCGTGCTGTTCTATCTGATGACGGTCTTCGCCCTGTCCTGGGGCACGACCGCCCTGGGCTACAGCCGCGCCAGTTTCCTGCTCATCCAGCTTTTCGGCGTCTGCTTCTTCGCGCTGACGATCCCGGTCTCCGCGCTGCTGGCCGAGCGGGGCCGCCGCCCGATGATGTTCGCCGCGACGGTGCTCATCGCGGGGTTCGGCCTCGTCATGGCCCCGCTGTTCGCGGCGGGCACGGCGGGGGCCACGGCCATGATGGCGCTGGGGCTCGCGCTGATGGGCCTGACCTACGGGCCGCTGGGCACGGTGGTCTCCGAGCTTTTCCCGACGCCGGTGCGCTACACGGGCAGTTCGCTCGCCTTCAGCCTGGCGGGGATTTTGGGCGCTTCGCTGGCCCCCTACGCCGCCACCTGGCTGGCGAAGACCTACGGGCTGCCGTTCGTGGGCTATTACCTGAGTGCCTCCGCCGCGCTGACGTTCGTGGGATTGCTCCTGATACGGGAAACGCAGGGCGACGACCTCGCGACACCGGGCGCGGCGGAGGGAGCAGTGGTACAGGTTGACTCCGTGGGCTCGTCTGAATAGCGTTTTTGTGATGTCTCTCGCGCAAATCCAGGATCAAGCGGCCTGCTTGGGAAAAGAGGAACGACGCAAGCTGATCGCGTTTCTCGTTTCGTTGCAGACCGAAGACGATGAGGAGTTCAAGACAAGGCTAGCACGCAAAATCGACGACAACGATCCGTCGCATTGGGTGGAGCTTGACGAACTCGAACAGCGTTTCTCCAAGTAGTTGCCGCCGTGGGCTACCGTCTGCTGGTCGATCCCGACGCCGTTACCTGCCTCCAAGGCTTGCCAAGGCGGACCCGGGATCGGCTGATGCAGCACTTCAAGCAGCTACGGCTCTCGCCAGAATTGCTCTCGGAAGGTATCAGGCACGACATCTCGGGACGGCAAACGGAAATGAGCGTCTGCGCCGGGCTTACGGTGCACTACTGGATCGATCATGCCGACCGGCACATCAAAATCTTGGAACTCCAGGCGGCGGGCGGCACCGGAATCCATTGACTTTGGCGCACACAGGACGGACACTATCCGCACACTTCAGCCCACTTTTTTGACCATGGAAACACCACAAATCACTGCCTACCTCAAAACCTATTGCGGCTGGAGCGCGGGAGTGCGCGCCATCCTCCAGAAGTACAACCTCCCGTACACGGAGAAGGACATCATCGCCAACCCGGCGTTCCGCTGGGAGATGGAGCAGCGCAGCGGCCAGCCGCTCTCGCCCTGCGTGGAGATCAACGGCACGATGCTGCCCGACATCAGCGGCGACGAGATCGAACAGTTCCTCGTCGAGCACCAGCTCGTCGGCCAGAACAGCGCGCCCGTGGGCGTGCCGACCAACGCACCCTGCACCGATGAGCAGCACGCCGCGATGGCCTCGGGCAGCGCGCCGCTGAACTTCAAGCCGCGCGCCTGAGCGCGGGAGCAGCGCCGTTTTCGCAGAGCCTTCCCCGCGAGGGGAAGGCTTTTCGTTTGCGGGGGGTCCGTTTGCTTTCCCCGCGCTCCCGTTGTCTGCTAGCCGCAGTTTGCGCCGCGCCGACCTTTCCTTCCCGATCCTGCCTGCGGCGTGCGTCTTTCTCGCCTGCGCGGCGCTCTACTTCCTGACCCGCAGCCCCGCCCTGGACGAGTGGGATTCCGTCCAGTTCGCCCTCGGCGTGGGCGACTTCAACCTCTGGCGGCACCAGCCCCATCCGCCCGGCTACCCGCTCTACATCGCCGCCGGGTGGCTGGGCGTGCACGGGCTGCGCCTCGGCGTTCCCGACGCGCTCGAACTCGCCAGCGCCCTGGGCGGCGGGCTGTTCGTGGCGTGCTGGTTCGCGCTCGCGGCCCGGCACTTCGGGCGCGCGACGGCCGGGATCACCGCCGCCGCTCTGGCGACCCTGCTCGTCACCTGGATGTCCGCCACCAAGGCGCTCTCGGACCCGCTCGCCGCTGGCCTGCTGTCGCTCCTGCTGCTGGCGGCGGACCGCTGCCGGGGCGAGCCTGTGGACAACCCCGCCCCGGCCAGCCCCAGGGCAGCGAGACGC
>CALMAQ010000208.1:0-4708 GCA_937859745.1 uncultured Verrucomicrobiota bacterium
AGCTTCTGCGCCGGGATGGCGAAGTCCTGGACGTGTCCCTTCAACGTCTCGCTGAACTTGCCGCCGTGCAGCGTGAAGTCGCCCCCGGCTTTCAGCGAACCGGCCATCTCCACGGGGAGCTTGACGGGCAGCTTCGAGAAATCCGGCGCGGAGATGCTGATCGTGCCGCGCCCGTCGCTCCCGGGCAGGTCGGTCATGGTGTCGGCCAGGACAATGTGCGCCGTGGCGGCGACGCGGTTCTCGCCCGCGGCGGCGTCGGCCTGCTCGAGTTCCAGCACGCCGTCGCGCAGGGTGAGACGGAGGTTGGAGGCGTCCAGGCCGGTGCCCGCGAAGGAGGCGCGGGCGATGCGGCCGTTCACGTTGGCGTTCCAGGTTTTGGGTTGGTCGGTCTGGCCGTCGAAGCGCACGGAGAGGTTCTCCACCGTGCCGTCGAGCGGCGTGGAGAGCGCCAGGAAATCGTGCACGGAGCCGAGCGAGAGGCCCTGGAGGTCCAGCTTCACGTCGGCGGTGGGCGGCTTGCCGATGCCGTGGATCTGCACCCCGGCGTCGAGCTGACCCTTGAACAGATCAGCCGCGACGGTGACGGCGAGCAGTTGCTGGTCCAGCTTGGAGGCGTCGATGCCCAGCAGGCGGAAGCGGATGTCCGGGGCGAGGACGAGGTCGGTCAACTGGAGGTTGCGGGAGTGGTAGCTGGTGCGGGCGGAGACGTTCGTCAGGTCGATGACGCCGCCGGGGACGCGGAGTTCGTCCAGGCGCAGCTCGCCCGCTTGGGCGGGGTCGAGCGTGAGGTTGAGGTTCCTGACGAGCAGCCCCTGGCCGACGGCGGCGCTGGTGGTCGCGGCGACCACGGGCGAGGCCGGGGCGGGCACGAGGGGCGAGGCGGCGGCGGCCTGTCCGGCGGCGGCGGCGGTTTCCTTGGACGCGGCGCGCAGCAGGAAGTTGACGTTGCGCACGTCGAGCGACCGCGGCAGCGGCAGCGGCGGCAGCGAGAACGGCTCCTTTTTCTTGGGCGGCGAGGGCGGTGACTTGCTCGGGTCGTAGATCACGTCGGCGTCGTGCAGCACGACGCTCGCGATGAACGCCGAGTTGAGCCCGCCGCGGATGAGCGTGGGCAGGCTGTAGCGGAGTTCCAGGTGGCCGACCTCGGCCTTCTCGATGGGGCCGGGCGCGGTCGGCGTGACGTGGACGTGGTCCAGGTGCAGGCCGCCGAGGATGGACCCGCCGATGTCGAAGTCCACCTTGAGGTGCTCGCGGGCGGCGAACTTGCCCGCGGCGAACTTGACGGCCGTGAAGATGATGGGCCGGTAGAACAGGACCAGCAGCAAGAGCAGGATGCCCGCGCCCGCGAGCAGGCGTTTCCACCAGGGCCAGCGGCGGCGCGGCGGGGTGGAAGCAGAGGATTTCGGGTCGGGTGCAACGGCCACGGTGCCCACTTGTACAGGATACGCCGGGACGCGGCAACCCCCGTGAGCGTTCCCGCGCGGAGCGGAAGCCGCAAGACGCTGGAAAAAAGTGCGTTTCGAGACGGGAAATTCACGTTCCGCCCATTGCATTACCCCCCGGGAGTACTACGATGCGCGATCCATGATAACGCAGGGCACCGCCTGGGACATTCCGTCCGCTACCGCCGCCTACAACATCGACCGCTGGGGCGCGGGATATTTCGCGATCAACGGCGAGGGCAACGTCCAGGTCACGCCGCTGCAAGGCCAGGGCGCATCCATCGACCTGATGGCCGTCGTGCAGGAGGCGCGCGAGCAGGGGCTGGGCTTTCCGCTGGTCATCCGCTTCCAGGACCTGCTGCGCCACCGCGTGCAGACGATCTGCAAGGCGTTCGCCAGCGCCATCACCGAGGCGGGCTACCAGAAGCCCTACCGCGGGGTGTTCCCGATCAAGGTCAACCAGTTGCGCGAGGTGGTCGAGGAGATCATCGACGCGGGCGCGGAGCACCACTTCGGGCTGGAGTGCGGCAGCAAGCCGGAACTCTTCGCGGCGCTGGCCGTCCACCGCGACCCGGAGAGCGTCATCATCTGCAACGGCTACAAGGACGCCGTGTTCATCCAAACGGCCCTGATGGGACGCAAGCTGGGCAAGCAGATCATCATGGTCGTCGAGAAGATCGAGGAGCTGCGCCAGATCGTCGAGATTTCCAGGGAGATGGGCGTCGAGCCGCTGGTGGGTCTGCGCGTGCGGCTGCAAAGCAAGGGCGCGGGCAAGTGGGCGACGAGCGGCGGCGAGGACGCGAAGTTCGGGCTGTCCACCTCGGAGCTGGTCTGGGGCAGCGAATACCTCAAGAGCCAGGGGCTGGCCCACTGCCTCAAGCTGGTCCACTACCACGTCGGCAGCCAGGTGCCCGACATCGGCACGATCAAGCGCGCCGTGCGCGAGGCCGCGCGCTACTACGCCAAGCTGGCCAGGATGGGCCACGACCTCGAATACATGGACGTGGGCGGCGGCCTGGGGGTCGATTACGACGGCTCGCGCACGGCGTTCGATTCGAGCACGAACTACACGCTCCAGGAGTACGCGCGCGACATCGTCTACAACATCATGGACGTGTGCGACCAGGAGAAGGTGCCGCACCCGATCATCGTCAGCGAGAGCGGCCGGGCGCTGGTGGCGCACCATTCGATGCTCGTCGTCGAGGCGTTCGGCTCGATGGAAAAGGACAGCGGCGCGCGGGTGGAGGTCACGGAGCGGGACACCAAGCTGGTGCAGGACATCTCGGAGACCCAGAAAGGTCTCAGCCGCGAGAACCGGCTGGAGGCGCTGCACGACGCGCAGCAGTACAAGGAGCAGGCGCAGGCGATGTTCGACCTGGGGCTGCTGGACCTGGAAACCAAAGCCAAGGTCGAGAGCATCTACTGGCAGATCGCGCGCAACTGCGTGCGCTTCTTCGAGGGCATGCGCTACATCCCCGAGGAGGTGCGCGAACTGTCCAACCTGCTGGCCGACAAATACCTCTGCAACTTCAGCGTGTTCCAGTCGCTGCTGGACCACTGGGCCCTGGGGCAGCTTTTCCCGGTCATGCCCATCCACCGGCTCAACGAGAGCCCGGAGCGCAACGCGACGCTGGTGGACATCACCTGCGACTCGGACGGCAAGATCAACAAGTTCATCGACCTGCAGGACGTGAAGGACAGCCTGCCGCTGCACGAACTGCGGCCGGGCGAGCCGTACTACCTCGGGTTGTTCCTGGTCGGCGCGTACCAGGACATCATGGGCGACCTGCACAACCTCTTCGGGCGGGTGACGGAGGTCCACGTCTTTCTGGACGAGGACGAGGACAGTGGCTACTACATCGAGGAGATCATCGAGGGCAGCACGATTGCCAACGTGCTCGCGCTGACGCAGTGGCAGCAGGCGGAGTTGTCGCGCCTGATGAAGGCGCAGATCGACGCGGCCATCAAGGGCGACCGGCTCAAGCCCAACGAGGCGATGAAGATGCTCGCCTCCTACGAGCGCAGCCTGGGGGGCTACACGTACCTGACATTCAACGGGAACGGGAACGGCAGCGGCGCGGGCGGCAACGGCATCCCGGCCACCCCGGGCAGCCGCTAGGGCATTTTTCCCGAGGCGAGGCCGCCCGGACGCGGGATGGCGGATGGATGTGGGATGTGGGATGCGGGCTGTCCCTGCCGGAGCGTCGAAGGTGCGGCCATGAGACAGCCCGCATCCCACATCCCATATCCCATATCCATCCGCCATCCCGCTTCAGGCGTGTTGCAGCACTTCCGCCACGGCGCGCACCACCGCGTCCGGCGCTTCCTGCGGCGGACAATGGCCCACGCCCGGCAACGTGTGGCGCTGGCAGTACGCGGTGAACTGCCGCTCCTGTCCCTCAGACGAATCGACAGGCTCGACGTTGTCGTCCTCGCCGTGGAGCACCACCGCGGGCACCGTGATCCTGGGCTTTTCGGCCAGCCGACGCTCGAGGGGCTCCAACGCCGGGTCGCCGGGCGCGTTGCCGTAACGGTGGCGGTAGGAATGGATCACCGTGTCCACGAAATCGGGATTCTCGAAGGCCACGGCCGTGGCGGCGTAGAGCGCCTGGTCGAAGCGCCAGCGCGGCGACCAGAGCTGCCACAACCGTTCGCCGATCTCCGCGCGGTTCGCGGCCAGCCCCTGCCGTCCGCGCTCCGTGTGGAAATACCATTGGTACCAGTAACGCTGCTCCTGCTCGGGCGGCTTCGGCGTCACGGCCGCCGCGATGTTCTGGATCCTGTATCCGCCGCACGTCACCAGCGCCCGGACCCGCTCCGGCCACAGGGCCGCCGCGACGCACGCCCCGCGCCCGCCCCAGTCGTAGCCGACCAGCGTCGCCCGCGCCAGGCCCAGCGCGTCGAGCAGATCGACCACGTCCTGGCCCAGCGCCGCCTGCTGGCCGGAGCGCGGCGTCGCCGCCGAGCGGTAGCGCGTGGGGCCGTAGCCGCGCAGGTAGGGCACGATCACGCGGTGGCCGCGTCCGGCGAGTTCGGCGCGCACCGCGTCGTAGCAGCGCGGGCTGTAGGGGTAGCCGTGCAATAGCAGGACGGGCTCGCCGTCGGGCGGTCCGGCCTGTTCGTAGGCGATGTCGAGCGTGGGCGTGGTGGCAGTGTGGATGGCGTCGGGCATGGCGGGGGATGACGGATGACGGATGACGGATCAGGAGAGAACGCGGGGGGGATGTAGGGAAGCGGGGGGGGGGGGGGGGGGGGGGGTGTGGTAT
>CALMAQ010000208.1:4718-12650 GCA_937859745.1 uncultured Verrucomicrobiota bacterium
TGACAGAAGTTTTTACACGCCGCGCGATTTTTGCATCCTGCATCTGTCATCCGTCATCCCACATCCCTCGTCCCAGCGGCAAATTTCGACCACGCGCAACCTTGCGCCGGGAACCGATGGGCTCTTGTCTGTCCGCGAGTCGTTTTTTTCGTTACATGATGCACCTTTCTCCCCTCCGCCGCTGCCTCCCGCCGCTGTTGTCCTTGCTGCTGGCCGCCACGGCCGCGGCGCAGGAGACCTCCGCGCCGCTCGAAAAGGTCACGACGTTCCAGGACCGCGCCGCGAAGTTCGACGCCATCCTGACCGTCCCGACCTTCGAGACCACGCCCGCCGAGGTGAAGCGGTCCGTGGACGGCACGCTCGCCACGGCCAACGCCGCGCTCGACAAGATCGGCCAGCAGGACCTGGGCGACGTGGCTTTCGCCAGCACCGTCGGCGCGCTGGACGACGCCTTGTACCCGGTCTCGCTGCTGTCCAACCGCCTGAACCTGATCCAGCAGACCAGCCCCGACGAGGCCCTGCGCGACGCCGCCCAGGCGGGCACCAAGGCCGTGTCCGACTGGGCCGTGGCCGCCGATTACCGGCAGGACGTTTACCGGGCCGTCGATGCCTACGCCAAAACCGAGCCCAAGCTGGAGGGCGAGGAAGCCCGGCTGCTGGCGGACACCGTGCGGGACTACCGCCGCGCCGGGCTGGCGCTCTCCGAGGCCGACCGCAAGGAAGTCGAGGCCATGCGCAAGGAACTCGCCTCGCTGGCGACGGACTTCGCCACGAACATCACCAAGGCGACCGCGCACGTCCAGTTCAGCCGCGCGGAACTCGCGGGCGTGCCGGAAAGTTTCCTGGATTCGTCCAAGGTCAAGACCGGCGACGACGAGTACACGATTGCCGCCGACGAGACGTACCAGTACGGGCTGGTGCTCGACAACGCGCGGAACGAGGACACCCGGCACAAGGTGTACGCCGCACGCGACCGCCGCGCCGCCGACCAGAACGTGCCGATCTTCAACCGGATGCTCACGTTGCGCAACCACATCGCGCTCAAGCTGGGCTATCAGAGTTGGGCCGACTTCCAGACGGAGGTCAAGATGGTCAAGAACGGCGCGACGGCGGAGCGGTTCATGGACGAACTGATCGCCGAGACGCAGCCAAAGTTCGACGCCGAGGTGGCGGGGATGCAGGCGCTCAAGCTCGCCGACACGCAGGACCCGCACGATGCCATCACTACCTGGGATGCGCGCTACTACACGAACCAGATCATGAAGACGCGGTATCAGGTCGATACCGAGGCCCTGCGCGTTTACTTCCCTTACCAGAAGGTGCTCGACGGGATGTTCAGCATCTACGAGCGCGATTTCGGCCTGAAGTTCACCCAGGTCGAGGCCCCTTATCAATGGGTGCCCGACCTGCAAATGTTCGTCGCCAGCGACGCGGCGAGCGGCGAGCCGCTGGGCCTGTTCTACCTGGACATGTTCCCGCGCAAGGGCAAGTACGGGCACTTCGCGGAGTTCGGCATCATCGACGGCAAGGCGCTGCCCGAGGGCAAGTACCAGCGGCCGGCCGTCTGCCTGGTCTGCAACTTCCCGCCGCCCGCCGACGGCAAGCCCTCCCTGATGACCCACGACGACGTGACGACCGTGTTCCACGAGTTCGGCCACGCGCTCCATGCCATGCTCACCCGCGCGCGCTTCGGGCGGTACGCGGGCACGAACGTGCCGGGCGACTTCGTCGAGGCCCCCTCGCAGATGCTGGAGAACTGGCCGCTGGACAAGACCGTGCTGGACCAGTTCGCCGCCGACTACCGCGACCCGGCCAAGAAGATCCCCACCGCCGTGCTGGACCAGCTCAAGGCCGCGCAGCTCGCCACGGCGGGCGCGTACTACCACCGGCAGTTCGCCTTCGCCAAGCTCGACCTCGCGCTGCACGGTCCCCACCCGGCGGACGAGCCCTACGACTGCGTGAAGGTGTCCAACGACATCCTGGCAAAGGTGTACCTGCCCATCGATCCCAAGACGGCGTTCATCGCCAGCTTCGGCCACCTCGCGGGCGGCTACGACGCCGGGTACTACGGCTACGCCTGGGCGCGCGCCATCGCCGCCGACATGGCCACGGTGTTCCGCCGGTCGCCGGGCGGCTTCATGGACCCGGCGGTGGGCATGCGCCTGCGGACGGAAATCTACCAGCCCGGCAACTCGCGCGACGTGAACGAGTCCATCGCGAAGTTCCTCGGGCGGCCCCGCTCGACCGAGCCGTTCCTGGAGAACGACCTGGGGCTCAAGCCCGGCAACCCCAAGGACGCCGACTCGGCCCCCGTGGGTCCGGCGGTGAAGTAGGCGTCCCCGCACCATGACCCGGGGGCGTGAACAGCGAGGAAGGCGATGGGACGGCGCGGCGGTGGGGGTGTGCGCCGTGCTGCTGCTCCTGCTGGGCGGCTGCGTGCGCCCGGGGGGCCGCGTCGCCTACGGCAACCGGCACCAGATCCTCTACTGGGGCAACGGGGCGGAACCCGCCGACCTCGACCCGCAAACCAGCATCGGCGAGCCGGAGAGCCACATTTTCAACGCGCTCTTCGAGGGACTGGTCTCGCAGGACCCCAGGGACCTGCACCCCATCCCGGGCGTGGCGGAGTCCTGGGACATCTCGCCCGACGGCAAGGTCTACACCTTCCACCTGCGCCACGACGCCCGCTGGAGCAACGGCGACGCGCTGACGGCGCGTGACTTCGTGGAATCCCAGCGCCGCATCCTCTTGCCCGCGCTCGGCGCGGAGTACGCCACCGCGCGCTTCGAGGACGTGCAGATCGTCAACGCGCGGGAGTTCTACGAGGGCAAGATCGCCGACTTCGGGCAGGTGGGCATCCAGGCCCCGGACGCATGGACGCTCGTCATCACGCTCAAGGAACCGGCGGATTACTTCCTGGGCATGCTCAACCACGAATCGTGGTATCCCGTCCACCTGCCGACGATCCTCCGGTACGGCAAGATCGACGACAAGACCACGGCCTGGACGCACGCGGGCAACCACGTGGGCAACGGGCCATTCCGGCTCAAGGCCTGGCACGCGCAGCAGGAGGTCGTGGTGGAGCGCAACCCGTTCTACTGGGGGGCGAAAGGCATCCGGCTCAACGAGATTCACTACTACCCGATCGACAACGTGGACGCAGAGGAGCGCGCCTTCCGCGCCGGGCAGTTGCACGTCACCACCGACGTGCCGCAGACCAAGGTGGACGTTTACCGCCAGGACCACCCGCAGTTCATCGAGATCAGCCCGTACTTCGGCTGCTATTTCTACCGCTTCAACGTCACCAACCCCGTGCTCAAGGACAAGCGGGTGCGCCGCGCGCTGGCCATGGCCATCGACCGCGACGGCATCGTGCGCAACGTGACGCGCGGCGGCCAGCAGCCCGCGCACACCTTCACCCCGCCGGGCACGGCCGGCTACGTGCTGCCGGGCCCGGGCACGCCGACCGACTACGAGGGCGCGCGGCGGCTGCTGGCGGAGGCGGGCTTCCCCGGCGGGGCGGGGCTGCCGCCGGTCGATCTGCTCATCAACACGAGCCAGAACCACCAGGCCATCGCGGAGGTGATCCAGGAGTCGTGGAAGCGCGAGCTGCACATCGACGCGCGCATCGTCAACGAGGAGTGGAAGGTGTACCTCGATTCCGAGCACACGCTCAACTACACGACCAGCCGCTCGGCGTGGATCGGCGATTACCTCGACCCTTACACGTTCCTGGGGCTGATGGTCACGGGCAACGGCAACAACGACACGGGGTTCTCCAACGCGGAGTACGACCGGCTGATCGGGCTCTCGCGCCAGGCGGCCGACCCGGCGGCCCGCCGGACGCTGCTCGCGCAGGCGGAAACGCTGCTGCTCGACGAGTCGCCCGTCGCGCCGATCTACTTCTACACGAACGTGTACCTGCGGCAGCCGAGCGTGCGGGGCTGGTATCCCAACTTCCTGAACCGCCACATGCCGCAGTTTATTTATCTTGATGATTCCGCGCCGATGGAGTTTATACCGGGACAGGGGAAGTCGCTGTCCGCCCGCTCTGAATAAGGGGGGTCGGCAGCCCACCGGAAATCCATGACCGAACAGGAGATTTACGACGGCGTCATCATGAACGGGACGACCGACTTCGCCTTTGTCGTGGAAACGTTGCGCCGCCACGGCGCGGGCTGGTGCGTCATCGGCGGTCTGGCCGTCAACAGTTACACGACGCCCGTATACACGGCGGACCTCGATTTGGTGTTGGTCGCCTCGGACCTGGAGCCGGTGCTAGCGGACCTGCGGGCGGCAGATTTTCGCGTGAAGGAGTTCCCATTCTCGACCAACGCCCAACGCCGTGCCGGACGGACCGAAACCACGGCCAGCAAGCTGATGGTGCAATTTACGAAGCCCGACCGTTATCAATCCTTCGTGGAACGGGCGGTCCTGCGCCCGATTTTCGGCCTGGAGGTGCCGGTCGCCGCACTGGCGGATGTCGTGCAAGGTAAGCTTTGGGCCTGGAGCGACTCCAGCCGCCGCCCGACCAAGAAGTTGAAGGATCATCTGGATTTGATGAGGTTGGCAGAGGAGCACTTTGTGGAAGTCGCCCCCCTGCTGCCTGAGTCGCTACGCGCGGAAGCCGAAGCCAACCAAACCCGGATCTTGGAGGCGGTTGATGACGGTTGGGGTAGCGATCCCGCCGCTCTTTAGCGTCACGATCAAGAGGATCAGAGGGAACATCGGAGAAACGCCCGCGCCATGTTCAAGTTCATCGCCCGCCGCCTGCTCGAAACGATCCCCGTCCTCTTCATCATTATCACCGGCAGCTTCTTTTTGATGCACGCCGCGCCGGGCGGGCCGTTCGACGCCGAGCGGCGCGTGACGCCCGAAATCCAGCGCAACCTGGAGGCCCACTACGGCCTCAACCAGCCGTTGCACAAGCAGTACACCGACTACCTCGCGCGCCTGATCTTCCACGGCGACCTGGGGCCGTCCTTCAAGTACGCCAACCGCACGGTCAACGAACTCATCGCGGAGTCGCTGCCCGTGTCGCTGCAACTCGGCCTGTGGGGCATCCTGATCGCCGTGGTCATCGGCGTCTCGGCGGGCATCATCGCGTCCCTGCGCCCGAACACGGCCACGGATTACATCCCCATGACGCTCTCGATGGCGGGCGTCTGCCTGCCGACGTTCGTGCTGGGGCCGCTGCTCGTGCTGGTATTCGCCATGCGGCTGCGCTGGTTCAATCCGTCGGGCTGGGACGAGCCGTCCGACTACGTGCTGCCCTCGCTGACGCTGGGCATCTACTACGCGGCGTACTTGGCGCGGCTCACGCGCGGCGGGATGCTCGAAATCCTCAGCCAAGACTACATCCGCACCGCCCGCGCCAAGGGGGCCAGCGAGACCCGCGTGGTGCTCCGGCACGCGCTGCGCGGGGGCCTGCTGCCGGTGGTGAGCTTCCTGGGTCCCGCGCTGGCGGGCATCATCAGCGGCTCGTTCGTGGTGGAGACGATCTTCCAGATCCCGGGCCTGGGCCGGTACTTCGTCACCGCCGCGTTCAACCGTGATTACACGATGGTCCTGGGCACGGTGATTTTCTTCGCGGTGCTCATCATCGTGTTCAACCTGCTCGTCGATGTGGTGCAGGTGTGGCTGAACCCGAGGCTGAGGTTCGACTAAACATTTCATCCTTCCATGCTCGAAACCGAAGAAGTCGCCAAGATCGCCACGAACGACGCGCCCGCGCCGGTCATCCCGGACGACGCGGAGGCGGGCAGCAGCCTGTGGCAGGATGCGTGGCACCGGCTGCTCAAGAACCGGCTCTCGGTGCTGGGCGGCATCGTGGTGATCCTGGTTGCCCTGTTGTGCCTCAGCGCGGGGTTCATCGCGCCGCCGCCCGACGTGCAGAACCTCGACCTGCACGAAACCCCGCCGAGCGCCGCGCATTGGTTCGGCACGGACACGCTCGGGCGCGACCTGTTCTCGCGCGTGCTCCATGGCGGGCGCATCTCGCTGGCGGTGGGCGTCGTGGCGACGCTGGTCGCGCTGTGCATCGGCGTCGTGTACGGTACAGTTTCGGGTTACTACGGCGGCAACGTCGATGCCGTGATGATGCGGATCGTGGACATCATCTACGCGCTGCCCTTCACCATCTTCGTGATCCTGCTAAGCGTGTTCTTCAACAACGACCAGACCCGGGACCGTATCAACCACGTCCTGCACGCCGTGTTCGGCCCGGGCGTCACGCTGGGCAGCGAGTTCAACATCATCCTGCTGTTCGCGGCCATCGGCGCGGTGGAGTGGCTGACGATGGCGCGGATCGTGCGCGGGCAGGTGCGCTCGCTGCGCCGGATGGACTTCGTGGAGGCCGCCATCGCGCTCGGCGTACCGACGCGCCGGATCATCTTCCGGCACATGATCCCCAACGTGCTCGGGCCGATTGTCGTCTACACGACGCTGACGATTCCCTCGGTCATGCTGCTGGAGGCGTTTCTGAGCTTCCTGGGCCTGGGCGTGCAGCCGCCGAACGCCAGTTGGGGCGTGCTGATCCAGGAGGGAGCCAAGAGCATGGAGGAGTTTCCGTGGCTGCTGGTTTTCCCCGGCCTGGCGCTGTCGATCACGCTGTTCTCGTTCAACTTCCTGGGCGACGGCCTGCGCGACGCGCTCGACCCGCGAGCCTCCAAGGATTAGCCGCGAAAAGACGCAAAAAACGCAGAACCAACCCGGAAAATTGTTTTTTTGTTCCCCTTTTTGCGCCTTTTGCGTCTTTTCGCGGCTAAATATCCTTTCCCATGCCCCTGCTCGAAGTCTCCAACCTCCGCACGACGTTCCACACCCGCAACGGCGTCGTGCGCGCGGTCAACGACGTGAGCTTTCACGTCGAAAAGGGCGAGACGCTGGGCATCGTCGGCGAATCGGGCTCGGGCAAGTCGGTGACGTGTTACTCGTTGATGGGTCTCATCCCCCAGCCGCCCGGACGCATCGAAAGCGGCACGGCGATGTTCGACGGCACGGACCTGCTGCATTGCACCAAGCGGCAACTCGCCGACATCCGCGGCAAGCGCATCGCCATGATCTTCCAGGACCCGATGACCTCGCTCAACCCCTACCTGCGCGTGGGCGAGCAGATCATCGAACCCTTGATGATCCACGGCGGGGTCAGCAAGCCGGACGCGGTCAAGCGCGCGCTCGCGGCGCTCAAGGAAGTCGGCATCCACGACGGCGAGAACCGCCTGCGCGCGTACCCGCACCAGTTCAGCGGAGGGATGCGCCAGCGCGTCATGATCGCCATGGCACTCATCAGCAACCCCGAACTGCTCATCGCCGACGAGCCCACGACCGCGCTCGACGTGACCGTGCAGGCGCAGATCCTCGACCTCATCAAGAAGCTCCAGCAGAACCACGGCACGGCGGTCGTGTTCATCACGCACGATCTCGGCGTGGTCAGCGGCTTCTGCGACCGCGTGCAGGTCATGTACGCCGGGCGCATCGTCGAGCGCGCGCCCGTGGCCGACGTGTTCCGCACGCCCATGCACCCCTACAACAAGGCGCTGCAAAAGAGCATCCCCGCGATGCAGGCCAAGGGCGAGGAGCTTTACACGATCCAGGGTCTGCCGCCCGACCTGTCGAAGCCGATCCCCGGCTGTCCGTTCCTGCCGCGCTGCCTGTTCACGCGGCAGGAGTGCCACGATCCCGTGCGCCTGGAAACCGTATCATCCGGGCATGAGTCGGCCTGCACGCGCGTCCAACAGGGCACGCTGCAACTGCGTGAGCAACCGCCGGAAACCATGGCCGCCGCGCGCATTGACGAGGCGTTCTTGGAGAAAGCAGAAGGATGAAGGCAGCAAACAAGGAGTGGAGGGGAAAAAATAGGAGGCATGCACCCACTCCCAACTCTGTCATCCTGAGCGCAGCGAGTCCGCGAGCGCAGCCGAAGGACCTTCC
>CALMAQ010000209.1:0-8754 GCA_937859745.1 uncultured Verrucomicrobiota bacterium
CCCCCCCCCCCCCCCCCCCCCCCCCCCCCCCCCCCCCCCCCCCCCCCCCCCCCTCCCCCCCCCCCCCCCCCCCCCCCCCCCCCCCCCCCCCCCCCCCCCCCCCGGGAAGATGCTTTCATGGTTCGCGTTTCTCGCCGAAGGATTTACTTCAAATCATCCGCGCCGATCCCGGCGGGGATTTCGCTCTCCGCCGCGATGATGACCATCTCGCCGCGCATGTTCTCCGCGCGCTGCTCGGGCGTGGTGGGATTCTTCACAACCGGGTCGGTGATGCTCATGCCTTTCACGTCGAAGCGCGACAGATCGACCTCGTCGGGCCCCAGGTGCAGATTGTCGCGCACGTAGGCCGCGTAGGCCCGCTTCACGGCGAACGCGCGGGAGTAGGACAGGGCGTTGGCGTCGTTGAGCAATTCCTCGGGCTTGGGCAGCGGCAGCGTCTCGAACTTGTCCGTGCCCGCGATCCGGCGCTGGTAGGTCGTCTGGCCCTGGCGCTGCTTGGTGAGCACGAAATTGTAGAAGAAGTTGTCCGCGTGGCCGCGCAACTGCACGACCGCGCCGCCGTAACGGGTCACGGTCTCGTTGATCTTGGCGAACACGTCCGGGTAGTCGCGCCAGTTGATGTCGCTGACCTGCGCCGGGAACTTGAACGTGAAGCGGTACATCACGCTGGCGTTCGCGCTCTCGGCGGCCTGGCGGACGGCCTGCGTGGAGGTGAAGGCCGGCTTCGGCGCAACGGGCGGGGCGGCAGGCTTCGGCGCGGGCACGCCCTCGGCGTTCCGCTCGGCCACAGCGGGCCGGTTGTAGGCGATGTTCGAGGGGCTTTCGATCAAGCCCAGGCCCTTGAAGAACTCCTGGATGCGCGCGGTCGTCGCGCGGAAGCCGACCGGGTTCGCGTCGTCGAAGAACCGTGCGTTGCCCGCGCGCCCGGCCACCTGCGAATCGCTGCCGACCCAGATGATGTAGTCGTTCACGGCGTTCTCGTCCTGGTTGAAAATCTTCGCCAGCGGCTTGCACAGCGCCTTGAAGGCATCGACGCGCTTGCGGTCGGCGTCGCGCTTCTTCTCGATATTCGCCAGTTCGCCCAGAAAGAACTCCTGCTGGCGCAGGTGCGCCTCGCGGAACGCCTCGACGATCTCCGGGTGGTCGCCCAGGAAATCCCGCCGCACGGCGTAGGTGTCGAAGATGATGTTGGAAGCGGTCTTGGTGGTGAAGATGGGCCGCGCGTCCTTGACCGTGCCCTCCAGCCCGGTGCCCACCGTTCCGCCCGCGGTCAGGGCCAGGATGTCGGGCGAGATGCACGCCGCCCCGGAGAGCTGTGGGTCGCGCCGGAAGGCGTTGGCGGGGTCCTCGGCGGGAGACTTGGCGTTGAAGTTGGGCGCGGCGGTGATGTCGCGCACGAAGCGCAGGGTCACGTCACCGGGTTGCAGCCCGGCGTCCTTGAGCATGTTGCCGATGAGTGAGAGGTGTGGCCCGTTGATCTGCGTGACCAGCGTCTTGCCCTTGAGGTCGGCCAGCGACGAGATGCCCTTGGCCACGAAGCCGTCCGCGCCCGTGGACGTGGACAGTTGCAACACGACGACGGGCTCCAGCCCCGGATCGACGTTGCGGAGCGCCTGCGAGACGAGCGCGATCATGTCCGCCGTGCCGCGCAGGAACGGGGATTTGCCCGCGACGTAGTTCTGCACCTGCTGGTCGAAGTCGTCGATGACCTCCAGTTTCACGGGACGCCCGAGCGCCCGGGCGAGCGGCGAGTTCGGATTGGGCTCCAGGCCCTGGTTGGCGCTGACGGTAACGCCGTCGGCCGCCCAGGTGATGAGCGGGATTTGCAGCGTGCCGCCCAGGTTGACCGGCGACTTGTGCGCGCCCTTGAGGAAGGGCGACGCGCCGTAGGACCTGGCGGGCTCGACGTAGTGGACGTTCGCGTCCTGCGCGGAGGCCAGGGACCCGCCCAGGAGAGTGGCCGCGAGGGCGAGGAAGGCGGCGTGGAGGCGTGGAGAGCGGCGTTTCATGGGGTTGAGTTCAGGGAGATGGGTGAGGATGGCGCGCGCGGGCGCAACCGACGGACGGCGTCCGATCATACGACGAGGTTTCCGGCGAAACCACCGCCAGCCACGCGGCGAAGGAAAATCTCCTTGGCCCGGGCGCAGGTGCCCGGTTGAGAAAACATGCCTGCCCGCCCCGTGGGCAGCCCTTGGCGGCGCTTCGTCCTCGCTTGTAGACTGGCTTTGATGCTGGTTCCGGGCGGCCGGTCTCCCTGCTTTTGGAGGCAGCCCTTGGCTCCTTGTCCGAAGAGACCGCGGCGCGTTGGATGGGCCGCAGCTTTTGATGTTCACGCTGACAAGGTTAGCTGTCGGGCTGGGAGCATCAAGCCTCCCCGGCGTTTGCAAGCAGCGCCGCAAGCCCCGATCCCGCGCCGTCAAAACGGCTGGCCCGGGAATTGGCGGGTTCCCCGCTGGCCGGACAACCGCCCGGCCATTGAGCAAGACACAGAACTATCCACATCATAACATGCTTCTTCTACATTGCAAGCGGTGTTGACGGCCATCCGGCGCGATATGACCCAATCGTGTTTTCGTTGACGGACTGAGATTTCTGACACATGATCACGTCTGTCGAGTGTTGGCCCTGCGGCGTTTCTCCTGAAATGATTGGGCGTGTTTTTCTTCCTGGCACCTCCTTCGAGGCGCTGGCCCGAGATTTCCCGGGAACAGCGTTCCCCCCTGCCTGCTGAGACCCTTCGCCGGGTTCCTCACCTGCCGGTTGTTCGCCGTGCGGGCGATTTTCCGTCAACCAAAACCTCACCCACAAACCCTATGATCAAGTTCCACCCATCCCTCGTTGCGGCTCTGACCGGGCTGCTCGCGCTAGCCGCCACGGCGGGCGCGGCTGAACCGTTGAAGATCGGCTACTCCGATTGGCCGGGCTACACGATCCTCGAAGTCGCCAAGCAGAAGGGCTGGTTCAAGGAGGCGGGCGTGGACGTGGACCTCGTCTGGTTCGACTATCTCGCCAGCATCGACGCCTACTCGGCGGGCAAGATCGACGCCGACTGCATCGTGGCGTCCGACGCGCTCGGCGCGGGCGCGACCGGGGCCAAGGGCAAGTTCATCGCGCTGCTCGACTTCAGCGAGGGCAGCGACATGATCGTAGGCAAACCCGGCGTGGAGTCGATCAAAGACCTCAAAGGCAAGAAGGTCGGCGTGGAGATCGGCCTGGTCGAACACCTGCTGCTCCTGCAGGCGCTCAAGGACAACGGCCTGAGCCAGTCTGACGTGACGCTCGTGCCCACGCCGACGAACAACACGCCGCAGACGCTCGCCTCGGGCGAGGTGGCCGCCATCGGCGCGTGGTATCCCGTTTCGGGTCAGGCGCTCAAGCAGGTGCCCGGGGCCAAGCCGATCTTTACCAGCGCGCAGGCCAAGGGGCTCATCTACGACGTGCTCGAAGTCAGTCCGACGAGCTTCGCGCAGCACAAGGACGACTGGACCAAGGTGGTCAAGGTGTACTACCGGTGCGTCGAGTACCTCAAGGACCCCAAGACGCAGGAGGACGCCGTCCGGATCATGGCCGCCAAGGTCGGCACCGACCCGGCGGAGTATGCCAAGAACATCCCGGGCACGCACTTCCTGACCGTGTCCGAGGCCAAGAACGCGCTCAAGAAAGGCACCGGTCTGGACTCGGTCTACGGCTCGCTGACCGTGGGCAACCAGTTCAACCTGGACAACAAGGTCTACCAGGATTCGCAGAAGCCTGAGGACTATGTCGCCCCGGGCATCCTAAAGGGACTCTGACACCCGCATGGCCACAGGGAAACCGGCGGCGGCGCACCGCGACTGGCTGGGCTTGAAGAAGGAACCGCCGCCCCGGCGGCGGTTCGCGCTGGCCGTGCTCTCATTCGTGCTGCCGCTGGCGCTGTGGTCGGCCATCAGCTACGTGCCGTGGTTGTGGCACCCGCTGGTGCGGATCACCTCGGCTGGGGACGTGGAGTACTTCTCCACCGGCATGGAGGTGCCGCGCGCCAACTTCGAGCGCGAGAACCAGAAAGCGGCGGCGGAGAAAACAGACCCAGCGCAGGGCTACCGTGTCAACCCGCCCTACCTGCCGCCGCCGCACGCCGTCGCGCGGGCGTTCGTCACGGCCTTCCAGACGCCGCCGCGCCTGCCGGGCGAGCCGTGGCTCTACCAGAGCCTGGGCCACAGCATCCGCACGATCCTCTGGGGCTTCATCGCCTCGTCGATCCTCGGCGTGCCGCTGGGCATTCTCAGCGGTGCGTACCGGCTGTTCTCTTGGATTCAGGAGCCCTTCATCGAGTTCTTCCGCTATCTGCCCGCCCCGGCGTTCGCGGCGCTGTGCGTGGCGGTGCTGGGCATCTACGATCCGCCCAAGATCGCCATCATCTTCATCGGCACGTTCTTCCAGCAGGTGCTCGTCATCGCCAACACGGTGCGCCGGGTGGACCCGACGTTCGTCGAGGCGGCGCAGACCCTCGGCGCTTCGGGGCCGTCGCTGCTGTGGCGAGTGGTCATCCCGGCGGCGGTCGTCGAGATCTACGCCGACATGCGCATCCTGCTCGGCTGGGCGTGGACGTACCTCATCGTCGCGGAGGTCGTCGGCACGATGTCGGGCATCACGTACTTCATCAACCAGCAGGCGCGCTACCGCAACTTCCCCAACGTGTACGCCGCCATCGCCATGATCGGGATCATCGGCCTGTCCACGGACTTCGCGCTCGCGTGGCTCGGGCGGTGGTTCTTCCCGTGGAAGCGCGCCTCGCGCCGCGTGGCGAAGCCGACTGGCCTGCAGCGGGTCCGGCGGCCCAAGGGAGTACCGACGCGGGAGGTCAAAGCCGCATGACCCCGCCCGAGCTAACCCCTCCCCAGGTGCCGCTGCGGGACCTGGTACCCGACTACCGCGAGTTGTCGCCGGAGGTGGCAGCGCGCTTCGCCCACCTGCGCGAGCGCCCGGTGATCCTGAGCATCCGCGGACTGGAGAAATCCTTCGGGCACGGCGGCAGCGCCGCGCGTGCGCTCCAGGACATGTCCTTCGACGTGCATCGCCGGGAGTTCGTCTGCATCGTGGGCCCGTCGGGCTGCGGCAAATCGACGCTGGTCCGCATCGTGGCGGGGCTCGATGAGGCGACAGGCGGCGCGGTGCTGCTCGACGGACAGGAAGTCACTGGGCCCGGACCCGACCGCGGGATGGTTTTCCAGGGTTACACGCTCTTTCCATGGCTCACGGTGCGGCGCAACGTCATGTTCGGGCTGCGCGAGCGCGGCCAACCGCCCAGGGCCGCCGAGGCGACCGCGCAGCGGTGGCTGGAGATGGTCGGCCTCGAAGGGTTCGCGGACGCCTACCCACACGAACTGAGCGGCGGCATGAAGCAGCGCGTGGCCATCGCGCGCGCCCTGGCCAACCAGCCGCGCATCCTCATCATGGACGAGCCCTTCGGCGCGCTGGACGCCCAGACGCGCGCGCAGATGCAGAGCTACCTGCTGCAAATCTGGAAGAACGTCGAGGTGACGATCCTGTTCATCACGCACGACCTCGACGAGGCGGCGTACCTGTCCGACCGCGTGGTGGTGATGGGAGCCAACCCGGGCCGCGTGGTGGAGACCATCGAGAACCCGGTGCCTCGTCCGCGCCGCCCCGACCAGTTTATTTCCCGCTCGTTCCTGTCGCTCAAGCGGCGGCTGACCGAGTTGATCCAACCCCACGATGAGGCGGAGGACGCCGGGACGCTGCCGATCAGCAAGCTGACGGACGCGGCTGACACGGTGGAGTAGCTGCCGAACGACCACCGCAGGTGTCGTCAACAAGGTAGGGCTGGGCGTCCCACCCGGACGTAGCTTTTTTGGATCAACGCGCCAACCCCCCCCCCCCCCCCCCCCCCCCCCCCCGCGCGGGGGCCCCCCCCCCCCCCTCCGGGTGCCCCCGACACCTGCCGCGCCTTACGTTTGCGCGGCATCTTGGCGGGAAAGTTCAGCCGTTCCTTCTCGACCACCAGCGGACGGCGCAGCACCTGCGTGTGGATGGCGCCGATGTACTCGCCGAGCACGCCGATGAAGAAAAGCTGCACCGAGCAGAACAGGAACAGGCCGATGACCACCGGAGCCACGCCCACCGCGAAGTTCTGCCAGAACAGCAGTTTGTAAACGAGATATCCCGCCGACACCAGCAGGCTCAGGAACGCCAGCGCGAAACCCAGCATTGTCGCCAGCCGCAGCGGAACCTTGGAGTGGTTCGTCAGTCCGAGCATGGCAATGTCGTAGAGCGTGTAGAAGTTGTTCTTCGTCAGTCCGCGCTTGCGGACCGGCTGCTGGTAGGGGATGCGCGCCGTCGCCAGCCCGAACTCGGAGACCAACCCTCGGAAGTATGGGTAAGGATCGTCGAGCCGGCGGCAGAGCCGCACGAACTCCTGGTCGTACAGTCCGAAGCCCGTGCAGTTCTGGATGATCTCCACGTCTGCGAGCCGATGCACCAACTTGTAGTAGCAACGCCGCACGAAGAAAAAGACCGGCGATTCCTCGCTCGCCGCCTTGACGCCGACGACGGCCTTGAAGCCTTCCTCCCATTTGGCCAGGAACTGCGGGATCAACTCGGGGGGGTCCTGCAAATCGGAGACGATGGTGATGACGGCGTCGCCGCGCGCCTGGAGCATCGCGTGATACGGCGAGCGGATGTGGCCGAAGTTGCGCGCGTTGAGGATGACCTTGACCCGCTCGTCCGCCGCCGCCAGCGCGCGCAGGCGCTCCGCCGTGTGGTCGGTCGAGGCGTTGTCGATGAGGATCATCTCCCAGCGGTACTGCGGCAGCGCCTCGAAGACGCGGCGCACCCGCTCGTAGAGTTCATCGACGTTGTCCTGCTCGTTGTAGCAGCCTGCCACGACGCTGATAAGCTTGCCCGGCGCGGGCTCCTCAAAATCCGCGCGCATAGATGTGCTGGCTCATTTCCTTGCGGTGGGCGTAGGGGCTGTCAATGTTCTCAATGCGGACGGCTCCGTCGGCCTTCACGTCCTCGGTGAGCACTTGGCCGCGCATCGTTTCCCGGCAGGAAAGCTGGCCGGCCTGGAGCGGGATGGCCAAATAGAGGTCCTCGTCGCGCAGGACGTGCCCCCTGGGCAGGTCGTGCCGGGCGTACACGCCGCGCACGAGGCCATCGAGATACTTGTTCTCCTCCTGCGAGCAGTGGCGCTTGGCCGTGCCCGGGCCGCCGCACATCTCCTGCGCGAGGTGGAACGCGCGGAACCAGGCGTCGATCTGATGCGGCTGCGAGCAGTAGGGCGAAACGGGCACGCCGCCCTCATCGATGTCGATGTGGCGCTCGAACGTGCGCGCGCCCTTGGCGTAGGCGATCAGGAGGCTCGCCGACCAGTCGCGGTACTCGTGGGTGGAAAAGCCGATGGTCGTCTCCGGGTAGCGACCTCGCAGAAAGTCGATCTGATTCATCTCCAGGTCGCGGTACTCGCTCGGGTAGATCGACACGCAATGATTGAGCGCCAGGGGGATGTTGCGGTTGGCGAAGAACGTCACCAAGTCATCCACATCTTTCATCGAGGAACCGCCCGTCGAGGCGATGACGGGCTTGCGAAGGGTGGCGATCTTTTCGATCAGGAACCAGTCGTTGATGTCCGAACTGGCCAGCTTGATGATGGGCACGTCCAGCAGGCCGCACAACTCCACGGACGCCTCGTCGAAGGGCGTCGCCATGGGGATGCAGCCGCCGTCGCGGATGGCGCGGAGCAAGGTCGCGTAGTCCTTGTTCGACAACTCGGTGGCGAGCGTCTTCTTGATGTAGCGGATGTCCGTGCGCGTGCGCCAGTCGCGGTGGATGAAGTTTTCCACGTCGCGGAACTGGACCTTGATAGCCACGCGCACGTTGTTGAAGCGCACGACCTGCGAGAAATCGGAGACGATCTTCAGCCCGCGGTCCAGGCGGCCCCAATGGTTGTTGGCCATTTCGAGCACGAAGAGTTCATCGAAGACGTTGCGGATGATCATGGGCGGCGGGACGTGGGCGGTTGGAGGAGGGAAGGCAAATTGGCCAGCGCGTCGAGCGGACCGAGCCTCCTTTCCAAGCTAATTCCGTGCCCGGCTCCGCCGTAGCCGTACCTCGCCCCGGCGAACGCGAACCCCGCTCCTGCTGCCGCCCGCGCGTCGTCGGCGGCGTCGCCCACGAGGAGCGTCGCCGCCGGGTCCAGCGCGTGCCTTGCGCGCAGGGCCAAGGCACCCGCCTCCTTGCGGGCGAAAGGGCGAGCCGGATCGTCCGGGCAGGACACCTCCGCGAACAGGTCCCGCCAGCCGAGCGCGCCGAGGATGAGGGCGGTTTGCGCCCGGGGCTTGTTTGTCAGGAGAAACAGGCGCTTGCCCGCCGCGCACAGGGCGAGGAGCGTCTCGCCCGCGCCGGGAAACGCCCGTGTCGCCGCGCAGCTTTCCGCGAGGTAATGCGCGCGGTAGGCAGCCACCAGGGCGGTGATTTCCTCGGGGGAAAGGTCCGGCCACAGCCCGGCGATGATCCCCGCCAGCGGCGGCCCCACGCGCGGACACAAGGCCCCCGGCGCGAGCGTGCGCCCCGGCTGGCAGCGCGCCAGGGCGGCCCGCAGAGAATTTTCGATGCCCGGCAGCGAGTCGATGAGCGTGCCGTCGAGATCGAAAATCAGATTTGCGAACATGGGAGGATTTTCCGGGATGCCGCGTCAGCGGCTCGTCACGAGGTAGGGCTGGGGGGGCCGCCCCGGCCGGGGCCGGCGGCGCGGGG
>CALMAQ010000209.1:8764-26195 GCA_937859745.1 uncultured Verrucomicrobiota bacterium
GGTCCCGAGGTCGGGCGGGGCGCCCCGCCGGGCCGTGACCGTCTGCCTCGGCATGCGCGACCAGCAAAGCTACGGCCGGCGGGACGCCCAGCCTTATCCTTCCATCATCGGCACGATCATGTTCTCGCGGAACTCCTCGCGCGGCAGGAAGGGGGCCATGTCCTCCAGCGGCGAGGACACCATCCGGCCGTCGGGCAGCCGCCGGGAGGTCAGCTTGGGCTCGAAGCCCTGATCGCCATCCAGCATGACCTCGCACACCTCCGGCCCGGCGGAGTCCAGCACGGCACGCAGCCCGGCCCGGAAATCCGCCCGGTCCAGCCGCCCGGACACCAGCCCGTAGGCCGCCGCCAGCCGGGTGTAGTCCGGGAACGACACGCCGCTGGCCGGTCCCGCGCCCACGGCGAGGCCGAAGAAATTGTTCTGCGTCTGGCGGATGGACAGGTAGCCGCCGTTGTTGAGGACGAACACCTTCACGGGCCAGCCGTGGTGCGCCAGCGTCTGGAGTTCCTGCGCGTTCATTTGCAGGCTGCCGTCGCCCGCCAGGCAGATCACGCGCCTGCCGCCGCGCGCCGCTGCGGCACCCAGGGCGGCCGGCAGGTCCCAGCCCATCGATGCGCTGCCGGAGTTGGAGAAAATGCGCTGCGTCCCGCGCAGGTCCGCGCTCTGGAAGAACACGATGCACGCCGTGGCGTCGCCGCAGACGAGCACGTCGTCGTCCGCCAGTTCCTCGAACAGCACCCGGGCGAAATCGTAGGGGTTGATGGCCGCGTCGCGCGAGACGTGTTTGTCCGGCTGGAACACCGGGTAACGCTTCCGCCGCGCCCGGCACCAGCCGCGCCAGTCGGCGTGTTGCTTCAGGCCGCCCGCGGGCCAGGCGCGGGCGTCCAGGCCGCGCTCCAGTTCCAGGAGGAACGCCGCGGCGTCCGCCACGACAGGCAAGTCCGGCCGGACCATGGGCTTTTCCAGTTCGGCCGGGTCCACGTCCACCTGGATCTTGTAGGCGTGGCGCGCGAAGAAGCCCCAGTTGTAGGAGACCTGCCGCACGTTGAGCCGCGAGCCGAGCACGAGCACCCAGTCGCTGTTCTGCACGCAGAAGTTGCCCGCCCGGTCGCCGATGCTGCCGGGCCGCCCGCAAAAGAGCGGGTCGTCGCTGGGCAGCAGGTCGTGCGTCCAGGCCGTCGCCACCGGTACGCCCAGGCGGGAACGAAGCCGCGCGAACGTTTTCAGCGCCCCCGGGGAAAGCCGCACGCCGCTGCCCGCGAGAATCACCGGGCGTTCGGCGGCGGCCAGCCGGTCCAGCACGGCGGCGCAATCTTTCGCCAGGGCAGTCGGGTCCACAGCGGGCGCGTCCTCGGCGGGATCATAGGCGCGCAGGGCCGCCGGGTCGATGAGGGTGGCCTGCACGTCCACCGGCACATCCAGCCAGACCGGCCCGGGACGCCCGGCCAAGGCCAGGTGCAGCGCGCGCTCCAGGTGGTAGCGGATCGCCGCCGGGTCCGTCACGGTCACGGCGTACTTCGTGATGCCCCGCACCATGCCGACGATGTCCACCTCCTGGTCGCCCAACTGACGCAGGCGACCCGTCAGGCTGTGCGTCGCCAGCAGCGTCTCGCGCTTGACCTGCCCGGACACAGCGAGCAGCGGGATGGAATCCGTCCACGCGCCGAAGACGCCATTGAGCGCGTTGATCGCGCCCGGCCCCGTCGTGACGCTGACGACGCCCAGCCCGCCCGTGGTCCGCGCGTAACCTTCGGCGGCCATGGCGGCGGCCTGCTCGTGGTGGTGGCAGACGTAAGCGATGCGCCCCTCGCGGCCCAGAGCGTCGTTGAGGTGCATGGCCCCCCCGCCCGTGACCAGGAAGACGTGGCGCACGCCGCGGTCGGCGAGGGTTTGGAAAACGTAGTCGGCGAGTCGGATCATTGAAAGTAGGTTTCTCCTATTTGGCGGGCAACCGTCCATCGCAACCAGTGAATGCGGGTTCGTATCAGCGGGAATCTTGCCACGCTTCGCCAAGATCGGCCGCTGCGAAAGGCCTCGCCTGCCAGCGCGGGCATCGTTTTTGCTCTCAGGGATACAGCGTACCTCGCCACCCGAGCGCACCACCTAACGCCATGATCGCCCTCACGCCGACGCCCCCTTTGCAATCCCTCGCCCGGGCCCTGGAAGCACCCGCATCCCTCGGCGCGTCCACCGATCCTACCGACCCACTGGAACTCTCCATTGTGATGCCTTGCCTGAACGAAGCGCGCACCGTCGGCGCGTGCGTCGCGGAGGCGGTGACGTTCCTGCGGGCGCGCGGGATCGAGGGCGAAGTCGTCGTGTCCGACAACGGCAGCACGGACGGCTCGCAGGAGATCGCGCGTGAGGCCGGGGCGCGTGTCGTGAAGGCGGAAGGCCGCGGCTACGGCCGGGCGCTGCAAGCGGGCATCCGGGCGGCGCGCGGGCGGTACGTGATCATGGGAGACTCCGACCTGAGCTACGATTTCTCGAACCTCGACGGTTTTCTGTTCCGACTACGGGCGGGTGACCAGTTGGTGATAGGCAACCGCTTCCGGGGCGGCATCGCCGCGAGGGCGATGCCTTTTCTGCACCGCTACCTCGGCAACCCGGTGCTTTCATCCATTGGCCGCCTGTTCTTCGGCGGCGGCATCCGCGACTTTCACTGTGGCCTGCGCGGTTTCGAGCGGACGAGCATTCTCAAAATCGCGCCGCAAAGCCCGGGCATGGAGTTCGCCAGCGAACTCGTCATCCGCGCGCTGCAACAACGCCTGCGCGTCAACGAGGTTCCCACCACGCTGCGGCGTGACGGGCGCGACCGCCCGCCCCACCTGCGGACCTGGCGCGACGGCTGGCGGCACCTGCGGCTGATGATGTTTTACTGTCCCCGCTGGCTCTTCATCCTGCCCGGCCTCTGCTGCGCCTTGGCCGGAATGATCGGCACCGTCAGCCTATTCTTCGGGCCGGTCTGGCTGGGCCGCGCACGGCTAGACGCTGGCACCATGGGTGTCTTCGGCCTCGTGTGGCTGGTGGGCATGACGCTGCTGAGTTTTGGGGTCTGCGCCCGGCAGATGGCGGGCCACCTGAAATTGCTCCCGCCGAAACTGGTACTCGACCGTCTCATGGGAAGCGATTTCCTGGAACCCGCCCTGCTGGCCGCCCTCGGCACACTGTTGCTCGGTGTGGGCATCCTGGCGTACGATCTATGCATGTGGTCACGAAACGGGTTTGGTACTCTGGAGCCGGAGGTTCACCTACGCCGGATCATCATGGGTTCGACGCTGGTCTGTCTCGCAATCCAGGGAGCTTCCACCTGCTTTTATCTCGGGCTGCTCTACACGGCGCAGATGCGCTCGTGCCCCCGGCCATGATCGTGGTCGTGGGGTCCGGCCCCGCCGGGGTGGCTTGTGCCTCGGCGCTGGTCGGCCAGGGGCACCGGGTCACCATGTTAGACTATGGCCGCACGGCAGACCCGGCGGCAGCCGCCCTAGCGGAGAGGCTGCGGCCCCTTGCCAACCCGGAGCGCCGCCGCTTGGTGGCTGGGGCGGATTGCTCGCGGGCGTCCACGCAGGGATTGGCGCGCAAGACGCAGTTCGACTCGGACCACTCCTACCTGCCGCCGCCGGATTGGCACTTGTCCACCGACCCGGCGCGCGTGGGGCTGGAACCGTCCTTCGCGTTAGGCGGATTTAGCAGCGTCTGGGGAGCCTCCATGTTGCCTTACGCGGAAAATGATCTGGCGGGCTGGCCGATCAGCCAGAACGATCTGGCCAAACATTTTCGCGCGGTGCTGCGACTGACCCGTTTGGCGGCGGACGAAACCGGGACGCTCGGCTCGCGTTATCCGCTGTATGCGGACCACGCTTGTCCCCTGCCCGCCGGGCGGCAGGCCGCGAAGTTCTACGAGCGCCTCGGATGCCACGAACCAGGATTGACCCAGCATGGCTTCCTCTACGGACGGGCTCGGCTGGCGGTGGAAGGGCAACCCGATGCGCCACGTCACTGCCGTCAGTGCGGATTATGCATGTTCGGGTGCCCGGACGGGGCGATCTACGATGCCGCTAACACCATGCGCGACTTGCAGGCGACCGGCCAACTGGACTACCGACCCGGCGTGCTGGTGCGCCGGGTGAGCGAAGACGGCAGCCAAGTGAGGATCACCGTCCAGACGGGTGAGCACGGCGAACCCACCACGCTGACCGCCGGGCGGGTGTTCCTGGCGGGCGGGCCGATCCCGACCACCCGGCTGCTGATGGAATCCGCTGGGCTGCACGGACGGGACGTTTACCTGCAGGACAGCCAGTATTTTCTCCTTCCCCTGCTGTCCTGGGCTGCGGCTCGGGGGGCCATCACAGAGGAAACGCACACCCTCTCCCAGGTCTTCCTCGAAATCCTCGATCCGAAAGTCAGCGCGCACACCGTCCATCTACAGATCTACGGCTACAATCCACAGATCGGTGCCGCCGTCCGCAAGGCACTCGGTTTCGCGGGCCGGGCGGTGCCCGCGTTGGTGCGCCTGCTCGCGGAGCGCCTGCTTATTTTTCAAGGTTACCTCCATTCGTCGGAATCCCCGCGCCTGCGCCTGCGCCTGGACGCGCAGGACCGAGCGGAGCTTTCGGCGGAGGAAAATCCAGCGACCGCCAAAGTTATCAGCAGGGTCGTCGCCAAATTGCGCCGACACCTGGCCGCCCTGGGTGGGCTGCCGATCGCGCCCATGCTCGTGCGCGGCACCGCCGGGCGCGGATTCCATTCCGGCGGCTCGTTCCCAATGTCCGCCCATCCCAACGACGGGCAGAGCGACCTCTGGGGGCGGCCGTTCGGGTGGCAGCGCATCCATGCGGTGGACTCGACCATTTTCCCGACGATCCCAGCGACCACTATCACGCTCAACGTCATGGCGAACGCCCACCGGATCGGCGCGGCCCTTGCTACATACTCGCCAACGTGAACGCTCCCGCCGGTCCTCCCTTGCAAAAAGTCTGCGTGCTCACCGGCAGCACCGGGTATGTGGGCGGCGGGCTCAAACGCGCGCTGGAGGCCGATGGCTGGACGGTCCGCGACCCGTTCGCCTCCGTTCCCAGCCAGCGCCGCCGACGGCTTGGCGAGCCGGTGCCAGACGAGTTCCTGGCGGGGGCGGGGCTCTTCGTGCATTGCGCCTACGACTTCCGGACGAGCGGCTGGCCGGACATCGAGCGGGTGAACGTCCAGGCTAGTCACCGCCTTTTTGATCAGGCGGAAACTGCCGGGGCGAAGCGAGTTTTTATTTCCTCGGCCAGTGCTTTCGACGGTTGCAAATCGCTCTACGGTCGGGCCAAGCTGGCGGTCGAGGTAAACGTCCTGTCCCGCGGCGGCATGGTCTTGCGTCCCGGCCTCGTTTACAGCGAGGACGCGGCGGGTGGGATGGTTGCCAAGCTGGTGCGGCTCATCCGGCTCTCGCCCTTCCTGCCGGTCGTGGGAACAGGGGAACCGTGTCTCGGGCTGACGCACCTCGACGACCTCGGCCGGATCGTGGTGAAATTCGCCCGGCACACCGGGCCACCGCCCGCCCGCCCGATCCAGGCGTCTGACGGGCAGCGATACTCGTTCGGGCAAGTGCTGGCGATGCTATCGGCGCGGGAAGGCCGCCAGAGATGGCTTGTCCCGCTGCCTGCCGCGCCGCTCTTTGCCGGATTGCGGCTGGCGTCTTGGTTGCGGCTGCCGCTGAGCTTCCGCGAGGATAATCTGACTAGCCTCCTGAACCAGGACCCGCGGCCGGAGTTTCGCCGCGACGATGGGTTGCAGGCCGCCTTCCGTCCGTTCCAGCCCACGGCCCGGCCATGACTGCCCAGTTGCATCGACGCGATCCGGCGGCATTATTGACGTTCTGGCTTGCCCTTTGTACTTGGCTCGTGGTAGGCGGCTGGTTGCTGTCAGCGTTTCACGCGCTCGACAAAGTCGGCTATGGCGTCCTGCTCGTAGGCTTCCTTTTCTTCTGGCGTTTTGCCCTATCCCGGCCCGATGCACCGTTGATCGACTTTCCGCGCTGGCGGCGCAGCCTGCGCCGCTTCCTGTCCCTGCGCCGGATTTTGCCGATGCTTTTCGCGGTCACGGCATTGGTCATTCTGGTGCGGGGAGTGGCGATACCCCCAAACCACGACGACGGCTTGTGTTATCGCATTCCGCGCGTGTTGCACTGGCTTGATGCAGGGGGCTGGCACTGGATCGACGCACGGGATTCCCGCCTGAACACGCGTGGGACAGTGGCCGAATGGCTGTTCGCTCCCCTGCTGCTTTTCACTCGGTCGGACCGGCTGCTATTCCTGCCGAATTGGATCAGCCATCTGTTTCTGCCCGGCCTGATCTACACCACCTGGCGCAACCTGGGTGTTTCCCGTCGGATCGCCTGGATCTGGATGTGGCTGCTGCCCTCGGCGTTCTGCTTCAGCTTGCAGGCGGGAAATTCCAGCAACGACAGCCTCAGCGCCTTTTTCGCCCTGGCGGTCTTCGCCCTGCTGCCGGCGCGGGGCCCCACGCCGACGTTCCGCGCTGTGTCGCTGGCGGTGCTGGCGCTCGCGCTGATGAGCGGGACGAAGCCGAACCTGGCACCGCTGGCCCTGGCGTTCCTGGTGGTGTTCCTGCCCGCGTGGCGGGTGGTCGTCCGCCGGCCGGTGGCGGTCGGGGCGGTCGGGATCGCGGCGGCGCTGGTTTCCTTCGCGCCCAACGCATTGTTCAACTACCGGCACCTGCACGAGTTCAGCGGGTTGTCGCAGGAGTCCTACATCCCGCACGGCGGCCCTCCGGCGGAGTTGCTCGCGGGCAACCTCGCGCTGGTCTCCAGCCAGAACCTCATCCCCCCGTTGTTGACCTGGCTGCCCGCCTGGACACCCACGCTGCGGTGGTGGGCGGAAACCCCTTTCGGCCACCTGCTGCGGCGCGACTTCGAGCATTCCCCGTTCGTGTACTACCCGGTCTGCTCGGTGGAACAGGCGGGCATCGGCTTCGTCGTGCTGCTGGCGGGAATCCTGATTTTCCTGCTCACCCGCCGGAGAGAACCCGTGCCTGTCGGGACGGTCCGGCCCTGGCGGCAGTGGCTGGCGCACGGTGGGGTCTGGCTGGCGGTGCTGGTGTTCCTCGGCACGAGCACGGCGATTCAGGGAGCGCGGCTGCTGTGCGCCTACTATCCGTTGCTGCTGGCGGGAATTTTCGCCGGGCGCCGACTGCGCCCAGGGCGGGCCTTCCGCGCGGCCCGGCTCGGCGCGGGGTTGGCCATGTTGGCAGCCGCCTACTGCCTGACGGCGCTGACCGAGAACCCCCTCGTGGAAATCTGGCCCGAGTTCAACGGCCGCCGGGTGGCGGACGAAGCTCGGATGGCGGTGCTCGGCCGGTGTCTGCCCAGCGGCGAGAAGGACATCGGCCTCATCCGGGCCTGGAACCAGCGGGAATCCTGGCTCTGGCAGCCTTACGGGGCGCGGCGGGTGGATGAACTGCCCGTGGATGTCCCGGCGCAGACTTTGCGGGAACGGGGCATCCGGTATGCCGTCGTCAGCCGCCGCTCGTTGCAGGAAGGCGGCTGGCACAACTTGCTGCCCTGGCTGGAAGCCCACGGGGCCGCCCTCGTGGCCTGCCTCGACCAGCCGGAAGGCTGGTATCTCGTGCGGTTCGATCCGTGAGGGAAAATGGGCCCGGCTACTTGCCCTGCCCTACGCGCCGTTCGATGCCCAGCAGGCAGATGCGCTCGCACAACTCGGCGAAGCCGATGCCCAGCGCCCCCGCCGACTGCGGCAGCAGGCTCGTGGCCGTCATGCCCGGCAGGGTATTGACCTCCAGGCACCACAGGCGGCCCGCCTCGTCCAGCCGGAAGTCCGAGCGGCTGTAGCCCGTCAGCTTGAGCGCCCGGTGGACCAGCAGCGAGAGGCGGCGCACCTCCGCCGTCAGTTCCTCGCTCAGATCGGCGGGGAACACCTCCTTCGCGCCGCCCTTCTGGTACTTGCTCTGGTAGTCGAAAATCTCGCCCGCCGGAAAAATCTCCCCGGGCACCAGCGCCTCGCCGCCCAGCACGCCGCAGGTCAGCTCGCGGCCCGGGATGAACTGCTCCACCATGATCTCGCCGCCGTATTTTGCCGCCAGCGCGAGCGCCGCGTCGAGGTCCGCCGGGCGCTTGACCACGCTCAGGCCCACGGTCGAGCCCTGCATCGTCGGCTTGACCACCACGGGATAACCCAGTTTCGCCTCGATCTCCGCCGGGCTGACGGGCACCATCAGCCACTCGGGCGTCGGCACCCCGGCCATGCAGAAGAGCCGCTTGGAGATGTCCTTGTCCATCGCGGCGGCGCTGGCCAGGTGGCCGCTGCCCGTGTAGGCGACGCCCGCGAGGTCGAGCAGCGCCTGGAGCGTGCCGTCCTCGCCCGTGCCGCCGTGCAGCGCGAGGAAGAACACGTCCACGTCGCTGGTTTCGGGCGCGCGGGTGAGCGCCGAGGCGTCGGTCTTCATCAGCGCGAGTTCCTCGTTGGGGGGCGGCTCCACGCCGACGCCGCTCGCCAGCCAGCGCTGCTCCTCCGCGCCGGTGAGCACGCCCTTGGCCGTGTCCACGCAGACGACCTCGTGCCCGCGCTCGCGCAGGTTCTTGACCACCTGCGCCCCGCTGGCCAGGGACACGTCGCGCTCGGAACTCGTACCACCAAAGAGGACGGCTACTTTCATAGAAAGGGCTACTGCTCGTGCGCCCGGGGAGCTTCGTCAAACAATGCCACTTCCAGCGCGCCGTCCGCCCCGCGCACCACGCCCCGCGCCATCGTCGGCGTGTTGAACACGAACACGGGCTGCCCGGCGGGATCGAGCGCGATGATCCCGCCCGAGCCGCCACGATTGGTCAGCTTCTCGCGCATCGCCACCTCGGCGGCGTCCGCCAGGGTCCGGCCGCCGTGCTCGACGCGCGCGGCGATGTCGTGCGCCAGCACGGCGCGCAGGAAATATTCGCCTTGTCCCGTGCCGGACACCGCGCCCACGCGGTTGTCGGCGTAGGTGCCCGCGCCGATGATCGGCGTGTCCCCCACCCGGCCCGCGAGACGTTCGTAGGTGCCGCCCGTGGAGGTGCCCGCCGCGAGGTTGCCGCCCGCGTCGAGCGCCACGGCCCCGACCGTCCCCACCGGCCGCGACGGCTCGTGAACCTTGGTCGGGGCTGGCATCGACGGAGTGAAGTAATCGTTTTCTACGAACTCCAGACCCTCGGCGCGCGCGAAGCGTTCCGCGCCTTCGTCCACGAGCAAGACGTGGGAGGTACGCTCCATCACCCGTCGTGCGAGCCGGATCGGGTTGCGGACGTGGTGCAGGTGGGCCGCCGCGCCCGCCGCGCCCGTGCGGCCGTCCATGATGGAGGCGTCCAGGTCGAACCCGCCGTCCACGCTGCGGTAAGCCCCACGCCCGGCGTCGAACTGCCCGCTGTCCTCCAGGAAGATAATGGCGGCCTCCACCGCGTCCAGGGCCGCCCCGCCCCCGCGTAGAACCACGTGCCCCGCGCGCAACGCCGTCGTGAGTGCCGCACGTTGGGCGCGTTGCGATTCCTCGCTGTACGCTTCGGGTCGCCGCGGGTCCGCACCGCCGTGGATGACAAGGGCGATGTTCATGAAGGAAGAAGGATTATGGATGCTGACAGAGCCTTCAGCGAACATGACGAGCGAGGTTGATCTCGATAACGCGTGAGCCAAAGGCTTGTGTCAACGCGGGCGTGAGCAGACGGTGAGCAAACTTGTACTCTGATGATTGGGGACCAAAGCCTGCTGATAGGTCCACGATGAGGTCGCTACCTACCGAGCGTGCTCCTAGCTCCAAACGAAAGTTTTGCACCCTCGGCTGTGTGTAGAAAACCAAAGTGTTCGGCGCGTGCGAGGCGGGAGTGCAATCGCTAAGCTGGATTCGCATGGCCACGGATCGGAGCACCTCTCTAGCTTTGTCCCGGTCAGATGCGGAGGAAGCAGCCGAAGCAACGCGGTACTGAGCAATATTGACCGTGTCGCAACCAGCGAGCAGTATGCAAAGAACAGCAGCAAAGAATGCGATCTTCATGCTGGGATGCCAGGACTCAATAAAGCGGTGCGGCACCACAATCTTCATTGCGGTGGGTTTGCCAAGAGGCTGTTGAGCAACTCGTCCAGCGGGATGATCGCCACGCTGGAGGCCGAATCGCTCATCGCGTAGGGCATCACCAGCCGCCCGGCGTGGATCAGCGCGCCGCACGTGTAGACCACATTGGGCACGTAGCCCTCGCGCTCGTTCTGGTTGGGGCTCAGGATCGGCTCGGGCAGCCGCCCGATCACTTTGCCCGGGTCTTCCTTGTCGAGCAGGATCGCCCCGATGCAATACTTCCGCATCGCACCGACGCCGTGCGTGAGCAGCAGCCACCCGGCATCCGTCTCCAGCGGCGAGCCGCAGTTGCCCAACTGCACGAACTCCCACGGGTAGGTCGGCTTGAGCAGCGGCGTCGTTTCCTCCCAGAAGTTCACGTTGTCCGAGTACATGATGAACAGGTTCTCGTTGTCCTGCCGAGAAATCATCGCGTAGCGCCCATCGATCTTGCGCGGGAACAGCGCCATGCCCTTGTTCTGCACCGCACGCCCGTTGAGCGTCGAAATCTTGAACCGTTCGAAATCCGTCGTCTCCAGGATCTGCGGCAGGATCACGCGGCCGTTGTACGCCGTGTACGTCGCGTAGTAGCGCATCCCGCCGTCCTCGTCCGTGAACTGTACGAAGCGCGCGTCCTCAATCCCGTTGCTCTCGTTGTCGGAGACCGGAAAGATGATGCGCTCGCTCAGCGGCACGCTCTGGTGGAAGGCGACCTCGTAGTTGCTCTTGGCCAGCCAGAGGAGATTGTCCAGCGAGCGGGATTCCTCGTGCGTGGGCCGTTGGCCGCCCACCCGGCGCTGGTAGGTGGCCACGGCTTTCTGGAGCTGCTGGATGGTGAACCCTTCGGGCATCGCGTCGAGGATCTGCCCTGCCACGCCGTCGCGGAAGCCCATCTCGTCGAGCTTGCGCCGGAACAAGGCCTTGTCGTAGTTCGCGTCGCTGACGAGGTCGGGTGCCGTGACGAAGCGGTTCGTCGGCTCCATCGTGAGCTGGTTGTCGGCCCCCAGCACGCCCTCGCGGAACTCGATGGAGGAGATGTGCCCCTCGCCCGTGGCGCGCAGGCTCATCACGAAGCGCATCGCCCCCGGCGGCAGCCCGAGCTGGCTCGGGTGCGGCACGACGGAGGGGTTGAACAGGGCGGCGCACTCCAGCGCGTACTCGCTGGTGAAGAACGAGCCGACGAGCAGGCGGCGCGTGCGGTCGGGCACCCGGTCGGTGATGGAAAACTTCGCGACGCGCTGGTAGTTGCCCTCTAGGAAGTTCTCGGTGCCCGTGTGGCGTCCGCCGAACTCCTCCATGACGCCGTGCAGCCGCTCGGCGGCCTCGGCGTCGGAGAGCGTCATCACGCGGCTGATGATTTTGGTGACGCGCGCCTCGTTGGCCGGGATGAACGGGCGCAGCAGCACCCGGGTGTTGTCCGGCGTGAACTTGACCCCGGTGCGCTCGACCTGGGGAATAGCGGGTGTCGTCATGGACAAAGGGAACCAGCGGCGGCGGCAAGGAAGCGGGATCGGAGCAGCCCCGGGATGCGGACGGCTAAGCACAACCCGGGCGGCCTCCCCGGGCAAGGATTTATTTGAGGAAAATCACGGCTCCCGCCGCCGCGCTTGTCACGGGCCCCTTCCCCGGCTCACAATGCCCTCCACCTCATGCGTTTCTTTCCTCCCCCCTCGTCGTGGCGGCCTGGGTTGGCCGCGCTCCTCGCCTGGTCCGGCGGCGTGCTGGCCGGCCGCGCCCAATCTCCGGCGGCCACCCCGCCCCCGATGGTGCCGGACGGAAAATTCCCCATCGCCGTGTGGCTGCAAAGCCCGAACAACGCCCCACGCTACCACGCCGCTGGGATCAACCTCTACGTCGGCCTGTCGGACGAACTCAGCGCTGCCAGCCTGGATGCCCTCGCCAAGTCGGACATGAAGCTCATCACCGAGCAGACCCCCGCCGCGCTGGCCTTCAGGTCCAGCCCGGTCATCACCGGCTGGATGCACGGCGACGAGCCCGACAACGCCCGGCGGCTGCCCCAGGAGCAGGGCGGCGGCTACGGCCCGCCCGTGCCCCCCGAGCCGGTCATCGCGGAATACCGGCGGATGAAGGCGGCCGACCCCGTGCGGCCCGTGCTGCTCAACCTGAGCATGGCGGTGGCCTGGGACGGCTGGTTCGGCCGAGGCACGCGCACCAACCACCCGGAGGACTACCCCAAATATGTCCAGGGCGCGGACATCGCCTCCTTCGACATCTACCCCGTGACGTTCGCCAACCCGACCGTGGGCGGCAAACTGGAGTACGTCGCGCAGGGCGTCCAGCGCCTCGTGCAATGGGCGGGCCCGGAACGGACGGTTTGGGACTGCATCGAATGCACGCACATCAGCAACCCCACGACGAAGCCCATCCCCGCGCAGGTGCGCGCGGAGGTGTGGATGTCGCTCATCAGGGGTTCGCGCGGGTTGATCTACTTCTGCCACCAGTTCGCGCCGACGTTCCGGGAACCCGGCCTGCTGGACGACCCCGAGATGGTCGCGGCGATCACGGCGATCAACGCGCAAATCCAGCTTCTCGCCCCGGCGCTGAACGCTCCCACGGTGTCGGGCGTCGCGTTCGCGGCCTCGGAGGAAGCGGCCGGGCATCCCGCCGGGCCCCCGGTGGCCATCCTGGCCAAGCGCAGCGGCGGCAGCCTGTACCTCTTCGCGGCCAACCTGACGAACTCCCCGTGCAAGGGGACGCTGAGCTTCAAGGGGATGGCGTCCGGCCAGGCGGAAGTGCTCGGCGAGGATCGCCTGGTCCCGGCGGTCAGCGGCGACGACCAGACGTTTATCGATGATTCCTTCGAGCCCTACGGAGTGCATCTCTACCGTTTGGACCACCGTTGATCGTCCCTTCGCAAGCCCCGCGAAACATCATCTCGATCCCGAGTTGCTCGGAGGGAGCGCGTTTGTTTCCTTTCGGGAATCCACCCTAGAAGTTCTAGCCTGATTCGTGCTTTTAGATGCTGGCCCGCTTCCTTGAAGCGTTCCAGCCATGCAAGTACCCAGCCACATCCACCAAGCGGCAAGTGTTGCCTCCCCGCAGAATCCGTCTCGCCGCGCCGCGCTGTTCGTCGTTCGTGCTCGTGGCAGGATCGTGCTGGTGGTCGGCGTGCTGTGGCTCGCCGTGCTCGGGACGGGTTTTGCCCTCCTGGCCCGCGAGGAGTTTACTCCGGCGGCCGCCACGGCCGCCCGTGCGCAGTTCCCATCAAAATCCAGCTTAATCCTGGACCCCGCGGCACCCACGCTCATCCTCTTCGCCCACCCGCACTGCCCCTGCACCCGGGCCACCTTCCACGAGTTCGCGGAACTGCTGGCCAGCCTGCCCCACCCGGTGGCGGCCACCGTGGTTTTTCCCGTCCCCGAGGGAACGCCCCCGCATTGGGAGCAGGGCGACTTGTGGCAGTTGGCCGCGCGGATGCCCAACGTGCGCGTCGTCGCCGACCGGGACGGAGGAGAGGCCAGGCGCTTCGGCGTAAAGGGCTCGGGGCACGTCCTCCTCTACCAACCCTCCGGGCAACTGGCTTTCAGCGGGGGCATCACCGCCTCGCGCGGCCACGAAGGTGATAACCCCGGCTGCGCGGCCATCGTCAGCCTGGTGCTCCACGGCAGCGCGCCGGTGAGCCAGACGCCGGTCTTCGGCTGTCCCTTGTTGGAACCCCCGGCTCCTCCCGTCCAACCATGATCTCTCTGGCACAAATTCAATCGGCTCTCGCCTTCGTTCCCTCCGACGTGGAGGAGGATGCCGGCCCCGCCACGCAACTGGCAGAGACCTTCTTCCAAAACCAGCGCGAACGGGCCTGGAGACGGACCGACCGGATGTTTGCCGGATTGATGGTGGTGCAGTGGCTCGCCGGAATTGGCGTAGCCCTCTGGGTCAGCCCACAGACGTGGATCGGGGCCGTCAGCTCCGTGCATCTGCACGTCCTCGCCGCGATCTTTCTTGGCGGTGCCATCGCCACGTTCCCCGTGCTGCTCGCCCTCGTGTATCCGGGCCGGACGATGACGCGCCACGTCATCGCCGCTTCCGAGATGCTGGCCGCGGCCCTGCTCATCCACCTCACAGGCGGCCGGATCGAGACGCACTTCCACATCTTCGGCTCCCTGGCGTTCCTGGCGTTCTACCGCGACTGGCGCGTCCTCGCCACCGCGACGGTCGTCACCACCCTGGATCACCTCTTCCGCGGCATCTACTGGCCCCTGTCCATCTTCGGCTCGCTGGACCCCGGCTACCTGCGTTGGATCGAACACGCCGCCTGGGTGCTGTTCGAGGACGTTTTCCTCTCGATCATGTGCCAGCAGAGCATCCGGGAAATGCGCGGCATCGCCCGCCGCCAGGCGGAACAGGCATTGACCAACGAGCGCATCGAACGGGCCGTCGCCGAGCGCACGAGCCAGCTCGCCAGCGCCAACGACGAACTACGGGTCGCGATGGACAAGGCCGAGGGTGCCAACGTCGCCAAAGGCGAGTTCCTGGCCAACATGAGCCACGAAATCCGCACGCCCATGAACGGCGTCATCGGCATGACCAGCCTGCTGCTGGACACGGAATTGCGGGAGGAACAATCCGGCTTCGTCGAAACCATCCGCCAGTGCGGCGACAACCTGATGCACGTGATCAACGAAATCCTGGATTTCTCCAAGATCGAATCCGGCTCGTTGGAAATCGAACAAATTTCCTTCGATCTGATCCCCACCCTGGAAGACGTGCTGGATGTTTTCGGGGCCCGTTCGGCCGAGAAGGACATCGACCTCGCCTACCTCTACGACGCGGGCACGCCCGGGGCGATTGTCAGCGACCCGACGCGCCTGCGGCAGGTCCTCATCAACCTGGTGGGCAACGCCTTGAAGTTCACCGAACGGGGCGAGGTGGTCGTGGAGGTTTCCAGCGTCGGCGTGCCGGACGAGGAAATTCTTGTGGACCGCGAGTACCTGCGCGGGCTGGAGACGGGGCCTTCCGCCCACGAAGCGTGGGTGCGCTTGCAGTTCGAGGTGCGCGACACCGGCCCGGGCATCCCGGCGGACCGTCTCGACCGCCTGTTCCAGGCGTTCAGCCAGGTGGATGCCTCCATCACGCGCCGTCATGGCGGCACGGGCCTGGGCCTGGTGATCTCGAAGCGCATCGTCGAAGCGATGGGAGGCCGTATCTGGGTCGAGACCAGGCAGGGGGCCGGCACGTCGTTTTTCTTTACCCTGCTGGCCAAGGAAACCACGTCGCCGCAGCGGGTGAAGGACCTCGCCGCCTCCTCCGTGCTGCGGGGCAGGCACGTGTTGATCGTGGATGACGGCAAGATCAACCGCAAGATCCTGGAGGTTCAGACCGAGCGTTGGGGCATGATCCCCAAATCGTTCGCGGCTCCGGCCGCCGCCCTGGCGTGGCTGGAGGAAAATCCGCCGGTGGACCTTGCCATTCTCAACTGGCAAATGCCCCGCATGGACGGCTACGAACTCGCGCGGCGCATCCATGCCTCGGAAGCCTTCCAGAGCCTGCCGCTCGTGCTGTTGAGTTCTTCCATCCCTTCCAAGGGAAGCGGCGACCCGGGGAACGCCGAGTTTGCGGCGCGGCTCATGAAACCGGTGAAGCACGCCAGCCTGTTCAACGCGCTGACGGCGGCGTTGGGCCAGGTCAAGCCAGGTGTCCGGGCGGAACGCCTGCCACCGGCCCCGGATGCCGCGATGGCCGAGCGTTTCCCTCTAAAAATTCTGGTGGCCGAGGACAACCCGGTCAACCAGCTCATCAGCAAGCGCATCTTGCTGCAACACGGTTATGCGTGCGACCTCGCGGCGGACGGCCAGGCGGTGATCGAGGCGGTCCAGCGCCTGCACTACGACGTGATTTTCATGGACGTGCAAATGCCCGGGATCGACGGGCTCGAAGCCACGCGCCGCATCTGCGAGATGCTCGCGCCGGAGGAACGCCCCTTCATCGTCGCCCTGACGGCCGGTGCCACGAAGGGAGACCGCGAGGCGTGCACCGCCGCGGGGATGGAAGGCTACCAGACTAAACCGATCCGACCGGCTGAGGTGAAGGCCGTGCTGGAACAGGCGGCGTCACGCCTACAGCAGAGAGCGATTCTCGTGTAGACACACACAAAACCGCCGCCGCTGTCACCCGGCACGCAGCCCGGCCGACTTGCCAGCACCGTGGCTTCTCAATGTCACGCCGCCGCGCGCCCGGCGGGCTCCCCAGCCTCCGCCGTCGGCGACAGGCGCATCCCGCCCGCCGCGGCCAGGCGCATCTCCGTCAGGCCCATCAAATAGGCCAGCGTCGATTCCGCGCCCTGGTTCTGGTTGACCCGGTTCGTGTGCAGGCCGTCGCGGCAGGCACCCGTCTTGGGGTCGTGCAGCGGCACGCCCAGGTCGTTGCGGCCCAGGAACCACTCGAACACATTGCGCGCCTGCCGCGCCCAGAACTCGTCGCGCGTCACGCGGTACGCTTCCAGGCACGCCGCCACCGTGGAGTTCGCCTCCAGCGGCTGCTGGTCGAAGTGCGCGCGCGTCTCGCCGCGCTTGTAGAAGCCGTTCGAGCCGATAGGGCTGAAGCAGCCACTGGGCGAACGCTGCACGTCCAGCAGCCAGCGCAACGAACGCAGCCCCGTCTCCAGCAGGTCAGGCCGGCTCGTCCAGTGGCCGCTGAGGATCAGCGCGTGCGGCAGGACGGCGTTGTCGTAGGTCAGGCTGTTCTCGAACCACTGCCACTCGGGAGTGGCGCATTGCTCGTGGAGCCCGAGCAGCTTGCCCGCCAGCGCATCACGCACGTGGCTCGCGTCGCGGTCGCCCGAGAACCGGCGCAGGTACTCGTGCACCGCCAGGATCGTGAACGCCCACGCGCGCGGCGAGGTAAACTCGGTCGTCACCGGCAGCGCGCGGGAAAAAAGGCGTCCCGCGAGGGAGCGGTGGCCCTCGTCGCGCGAGCGGCCCAGCGCCGTGCCCAGCGCCCACAAGGCGCGGCCGTGGCTGTCCTCGCTGCCGGCGTTCTCCAGCCAGCGGCGCTCGAAGCTCATGAAGTTGCGGAAGCGGTTCGTCTCGCCGTTGAAGGCGTTCCACAGAAACGCCAGGTAGGTCGAACCCAGGCCACCCGCGTCGGGCACGTGCGCGTCGCTGAGTTCCAGTTCGTCGAGCATCGCCGTCAGGATGTAGGCGCGCGCGTTGTCGTCGGTCGTGTAACCCTCCACGAAGTTGGGCACGTTGAACACCGCGTGCTGGAACATGCCGGTGGAATCGCTCATGACCCGCAGGTGGTCGAGCTTGAGCGGCGGCAGGCCCTCGGGCTCGGCGGCGAGGCGCGCCAGCGCGAACGTCTCGCGCGGCTGGCGGGC
>CALMAQ010000210.1 GCA_937859745.1 uncultured Verrucomicrobiota bacterium
CTGCCGCCGCACCGCGTCCGCCGGACGGACACACCCTTGCCCTGGAGTGGATGCGCGCCAACCCGCCCGCCGCCGCCCTGCTCGGCGCGATGCTGGTGACGGTCGCCATCTTCTACGGCGCGGTGCCGCTGTTCTTCGTGCCCAAACCGGCGCATTCCCAGACCGCTTTCCAATGGATCTGGTCGGCCTGGAATCCGGAAACCCACTACGAGCACGGGCCGATGGTGCCCTTCATCATCCTGTTCCTGATCTGGACCGCCCTGCCCAAGCTGCGCGGGACCCCGGTGCGGCCCAACGCCTGGGGGCTGGTGCCGGTGGTGTTGGGGGTGCTCATGTACTTGCTCGCCGCGCGCGCGCTGCAACCGCGCTTCGCCTGGGCGGGGCTGCCCTTCATCCTCTTCGGTGGCGCGCTCTACGCGGCGGGCTGGCGCTGGACGCGCGGCCTGCTCTTCCCCATCGCCTGCGTGTTCTTCCTGATCCCCGTGCCCGGCATCGACCAGGCCACGGTCCGGCTCCAGGTGCTCGCCACGAAGCTGGCCACGTTCGTGTGCAACGCCATCGGCATCAAGATGCAGGCCGTCGGCACGGCGATGGTCGCCCGGGATGAATCCTTCCAGTTCCAGGTGATCGGCGATTGCAGCGGCATCAACTCGCTCATGGCCATCACGCTGATGACGGCCGTGTTCGCCCACCTGACCCAGGACACGCTCTGGAAGAAACTGGTTCTCTTCGCCGCGTCCGCCCCGGTGGCCATCATCGGCAACATCGCCCGGCTCACCAGCATCATGATCGTCGCCAAAGCGTTCGGCCAGGGCATCGCGGGCGGTTGGTGGCACGAGATTTCAGCCTACGTCGTTTCCTTCCCCTTCGCGTTTGCCTCGCTCTGCCTCATCAACCTGCTGCTCAACTGGAAGCGCCGACCCTCCGGCGGACGCTCCCGGCCGAACCCCGGTCCGCTGGCTCCCGCCCTCACCTCCGCCCCCGTCGCGCCCGTGCGTCCCAGCTATGATTACTAGACGGCTCCTCACCCTCCAGATGCTGCTCCTGCTCGGACTGGGCAGCGTGCTGCTGCTGCCCAAGCATACCGGCCTCGGCCCGGCGGGCATCGCCATGACCCTGCCACACAGCTTCGGGAGCTGGCGGGGGACGGACGCCCCCATCTCGCCCGAGGAACTCAAGGGGCTGGCACCCGACACGGGCTTCGTGCGGCAGTTTTACCGGAACTTCCGCACCCGCAGCGAGATGGACCAGATCTTCGTCTCCATCGTGCTCAGCGGTGAGGACATGAGCAACAGCATCCACCGGCCGGAACGCTGCCTTTCCGCGCAGGGCTGGACCGTCGAGCGTTCCGACCGGGTGCGGGTGCCGGTGGCCAACGGGCAGCCGCCCGTGGAGGTGACCCGGCTGACCGACGTGCGCGAGGCCCATTCGACCGACGGCAAGACCATCCCGCTCAAGAACCTGAACTACTATTGGTTCATCGGTTCCAAGGACACCACGGCGTCCCACTGGACGCGCACGTTCATCGACGCCAAGGACCGCGTGCTCCACGGCGAGAACCAGCGGTGGGCCTACGTCACCGTGGCCGCGTACGTCACCGACAACATCGAGCCCGGCGGACGGAGCGAGGCGGACACCATCAAGGCGGTGGAGGACTTCATCGGGGAGATCGTGCCGCGCTTCCAGAAGCCCGGTGCCACGACCGAAGACAGCACGACGCCCAAGGCACAGGCTGCCCCGGACGCGCCGAATACCCCCGGCATCTAACCGTTTTCCCGGCCCGCGGTCTCCGCGCCCCGCCTTTCCCCCGGCGTTTTGTTTGATTATCTCATCGTTGGAGCCGGGTTCGCGGGCGCGGTGCTGGCCGAGCGGCTGGCCAGCCAGCGCGGCCGGCGCTGCCTGGTGATCGACCGGCGCGCGCACCTCGCCGGGAACGCCTACGATTTCGCCGACCGCGCGGGCGTCCTGCTCCACCAGTACGGGCCGCACTACTTCCGCACGAACTCCGAGCGCATCCGCGACTACCTCGGGCAGTTCACCGAGTGGCATCCCGCCGACTACCGCATCCTGAGCTGGACGGGAGGCCGCCACTGGCCCTTCCCCATCAACCTGAACACGTTCGAGCAGTTCGTCGGCCACCCGGCCACGAGCGAGGAGATGGCCGCCGCGCTGGCAAAGTGGCGCGTGCCCATCGAAAGCCCGCGCAACTCGGAGGAGGTGATCGTCTCGCAGGTGGGACGGGAATTGTACGAGATGTTCTTCCAAGGCTACACGCGCAAGCAGTGGCGGCGCGACCCGTCCGAACTCGACCCGAGCGTGTGCGGGCGCGTCCCGATCCGCACGAACCGCGACGACCGCTACGTGTCGGACAAATTCCAGGCGATGCCGCGCGACGGCTACACGGCCCTGTTCCAGCGGATGCTCGCCCACCCGAACATCGAGGTGCGCCTCGGCGTGGACTTCCGCGACGCGCGGGTGCAAGTGCCGCACCGGCGGCTCGTGTACACGGGGGCCCTGGACGAATACTACGACCACTGTTTCGGCCCGCTGCCGTACCGTTCGTTGCGCTTCGAGCCGGAGACGGTGGAAACCGAATGGTTCCAGCCGGTGGTGCAGGTGAACTATCCCAACGACCACGAGTACACGCGCTGCGTGGAGATCAAGCACGTCACCGGCCAAAAGCTGCCCGTGACGACGGTCGTGCGCGAGTACCCGCAGGACTTCGGGCCGGGCCGGGAGGCGTACTATCCCCTGCCCGCGCCGGACGCGCAGGCGCTCTACAAGCGTTACGAAGCGCTGGCCGAACGGGAGACGAACGTCAGTTTTGTGGGTCGGATGGCGACGTACCGCTACTACAACATGGATCAAATCGTCGGGAGGGCGCTGACGGCGTGCGCGCGGATCACGCATCGGTCGGACGCCGCCGCCGGTGGGGCGCCACCGGGCTGGGCCGGGCGGGGGGACGCCCGGCCCTGCCTTGCAACGATGCGGCCCCCGGAGATCGCTCCCCGGGGGCCGTAAATTCCAGCGGCTATTCTGCGAGCCGTCGCCTCACGCCTCCTGAAGCACGTCCACGGGGCGCTCCTTCTTCTGGAGGGCGCGGCGCAGTTTGCTCAGGGCGATGTTCTGCAACTGGCGGATGCGCTCGCGCGTCACGCCGAACTTTTTGCCGACTTCTTCAAGCGTTTTCGGCTTGCCGCCGTCGAGCCCGAAGCGTGAGAAGATGATCTTGCGCTCGCGTTCGTCGAGCACGTCGAGGAGACCGTCCACCTCGTCGCGCAGGTTCTTGTCTCGCAGCAGCTCGAACGGGGTGAACGCATCCTCATCGCCGACGATCTCACCGAACTCGGTGGAATCCTCGTCGCTGATCGGTGCGTCCAGGCTCGCGGGCCGGATGCTGACCGTCTTGAGCTGGCTCACCTTGCCTGCGGCGATGCCGATTTCCTCGGCCAACTCGTCGTCGGACGGCTCGCGGCCCAGTTCCTCGCTCATCTGGAGCGAGACCCGGCGCATCTTGCTGATCTTATCAACCAAGTGGACCGGCAAGCGGATCGTCTTGCTCTGGTTGGCCAGCGCACGCTTGATCGACTGCTTGATCCACCACGCCGCGTAGGTGCTCAGCTTGCCGCCCTTGGCCGGATCGAAACGTTCCACGGCCTTCATCAGGCCGATGTTGCCTTCGGAAATCAGGTCGAGCAGGGGCAGGCCCAGGTTCGCATAATCGTGCGCGATCTTGACGACCAGACGCAGATTGGAACGGATCATCAGCGAACGAGCTTCCTTGTCGCCCTTCTTGATGCGAGCCGCCAGGGTGATTTCGTCCTGCGGGGTGAGGAGCGGGATCTGCCCGATTTCACGCAGGTAAATCTTTATTCCAGTATCGCTATCTTCAACGCCCATATAAATTAGAGGTAGGTTTTCCAGTTGCTTCGCCAGCGCACCAGCGAAAGGTTCTTTTCAACGCATTCCACTACTTCGGACCGGGATTGCGCCCCGGCTTTACCTGATCGTCACAAAGACCGAAAAAGGCGGTTGACAATTCGAATGCGTGCGAATTTGACAGTCCACCAGAGTCGGCGTTCAAACTTTTTTGCCGATCCTTGGCCCACGCCCCACAAATGGTAAACAGACAAATCGTATGCCCCCAAGCAAATGGGCGTTTTCTTAGCACACGAAATTTCAGGAATTTCGTCAAACCGAAAATGAAGAATTTACCGGCCCCCACCGGATTTTCCTACACTTTCCTGACGAACACCCCTTGGATAAGCAGTTCGCGCGCCGGGTAAATCTTGCCGAACGCCGGGTTGTCGCTCTCGCTCTGGAGGTATGCCCCGCGCCCCCTGCGGTGGCAGAAACGCTTCAGGCACGTCTCGCCGTCCACCAGCGCCGCCACGATGTCGCCGCTCTCGGGCCGCCGCGTGTCCGGGTTTGCCAGCAGCACGATGTCGCCGTCCTGGATGCCTTCCTCGCAGCGGTTCATCGAATCGCCCGCCACGCGCAGGGCGAACTGCCCCTCCCGCGCGCCCACCGCCGCGGGCAGCGTCAGGTATTCGAGCGGCTGGGACGGCGCGGTGCCCGTGCCCGGGAACCCGGCCGCGACCGAGCCATACAGCGGCACGAGCACGTGGTCCGGCGGCACCCGGGGGGTGCGGAAGGGGATGATGTCCGCCCCTTCGGTCACCAGCGAGACGGGCGTGGCGGGCGAGGCCAGCTCGAAAGGGCGCGGGGCGTCCTGCAAGGTGGCGCGCTGCTCGCGGAGGGTGCGGATCATCGTCACGAGGCGCGGCACGCGGGGCACGCCAGGGGCATCCGCCATTTCGAGCACCGCTTGCAGGCAAGCCGTGAGCATCTGCGCCTTGCGGTAGCCAAGCTGCTCACACAGCGCGCCGAAGCTGGCCGCCAGCTCCTGTGGAGGCCGGTACGAGAACGGGTCGAAGAGGCTGCCTTCATCCTTCATGCCGATCATCCTAGCCGCTTTTCGGCCCGGTGCCACCGCAAAATTTCATTTGCTACATCTGCTTGATTCATTACATTTACTACATGACCGCGAGATTGCTGCCTTTCGTGCCTGCCACCAATCCTGCCCCTGCCCGCCGCACGATGGCGGAGGGTGACACGGTGCTCTACCGGAGCGAGGGCCAGTTGATCCCGGCGCGGCTCGTCGAACCGGCGGGCGGCGGCTGCTGGCTGGCGCGCGACGCCCGGCACACGGGCAGCCTGATCTACTTGGAGCCCGAGAGCATCACCGCCCGGCTGCCCCGGCAGGAACTGCTCGACGAGGCGGCCTGATTCCCTGGCGCGGCGGTTTGCCAGAGAGGTAAGAACGTCTCCCGTCGCCAGAAAGGCAGACAATTTGGGAACCGCTCGGGAAGCGGGCCCTGCCAGCGTTCATGATGTCGCCAAGACGGCGACCTGCGCGTCGGCGGTGTGAACCGCAGGCGTTCTGTACTCCCCCGCATCCACCGGCGCGGTTTTCTCTGCCGACACGGTGGCCACCGCCTGCCGCAACGCCTCGCGCGACACAGGCTTGTCCACCACCAGGTCGATGTGCTCCGACAACCCGCCTTCCATCGGCGCGCCGTAGCCGGTGAGCAGGATCACGCGGGTGGCGGGCACGAGCGCCTTCGCCGCCTCGGCCAACTGCTCGCCGCTCATGTGGGGCATGGCTTTGTCGGTGATGACCAGGTCGAAGGGTTCGCCCGCCGCCGCCCGCGCCCGGAACTTTTCCAGCGCCACGCGACCGTCGTGCGCCGTCTCGACCGTGTGCCAGTCCTCCGCCAGGTGCTCGACGAGGATCTCACAGAGCACTTCCTGGTCGTCCACGGCCAGGATCCGCAGGGGCCGCTGCGCGCCGCAGGCTTCCACCGCGGCGACCGGCTCGGGCTTCGCTCCCAGCGGGAACGAGAACACGAACGTCGTCCCCACGCCCGGGGTGCTTTGCAGGTCGATGCTGCCGCCGTGGCGCTGCATCGTGCCGTAGACCATCGCCAGCCCCAGGCCCGTGCCCTGCTTGCCCTTGGTGGTGAAGAAGGGCTCCAGGCAGCGGCGGCAGGTCTCCTCGTCCATGCCCGCGCCCGTGTCGGCCACTTCCAGGACCGCCGTACCTTCCGGCCCGGCGCCGTTCTTGGCCGCCGTCCCTTCCGTGGCGGGCTCGAAGCGGGTGCGGAGGGTGATTGTGCCGCCCCGGGCCATGGCGTCCACGGCGTTGAAGATCAGGTTGGTGAGCATCTCGCGCAGTTCCGCCGCGTCGGCCAGGAGCGGGGGCAGCCCGTCCTGGAGGAAAGTGTCCACGTGGATGGTCACGCCTTGGCCCAGCGCCTGCCCGTGCCAGCGCGGTCGGGTCAGCGCGACGGCCTGCTCCACCAGTCCGTTGAGGTCGAGGAGCTTGCGCGCCTGGCCCTTGTCGGCGGGCCGGTAGAATTCGCGCAGCCGCCCGAACATCTTCGCGGCGTCCTGCGCGGCGCTGATGACCGTGCTCAGCAGCGAGTCCGCCGCCTGCGCGCCGCCGGGCCGGTGCAGGCTGCGGCGCAGCATCTCGCTGTAGCCTAGGATCAGGGAAAGCACGTTGTTGAAGTCGTGCGCGATGCCCGCCGTCATGGAGCCGAGCGCGCTCAGGCGCTCGTGCTGGACCATCTGGCCTTGCGCGTCACGCAGTTGCGTGAGCGTGGCCTGCAACTCGCCCGTGCGCTCGCGCACGAGCCCTTCCAGCAGCCCCTTCTGGTCGCACAACTGGAGGTGCTGGTGGCGGGTCTTGAGCAGGTTGCCGATGCGCAGCAGCACCTCCACGGGGTCGAAGGGTTTGGTGAGGAAGTCCGTCGCCCCGGCGGCCAGCGCGCGGCGCTTGGTTTCCACGGTGATGTCGGCCGTCAGCACCAGGATGGGCACGCACTCCGCGGGCGGGTACATGACGCCCAACTGGCGCATGAGCGCGAAGCCGTCCAGGTGGGGCATGTTCAGGTCGAGCAGGATCAGGTCGGGCCCCTGCGCCTCGCACAGCGCCTGGACCCGGCGCGGATCGGTGGTGGAGACGATCTGCCTGTACCCGGCGAAATTGAGCATGTCGTCGAGCAGCGCGACGTTGACTGGCTCGTCGTCCACGATCAAGAGCCGCATTCCGAGCAGGAGTTCCTGGTTCATACAACGAGTTCGGGTTCGAGCACCTGGCGGAGCATCTTCTGGAAACGATCCACCTCCAGGGGCTTGGTGAGGTAGGCGCGCGCCCCGGCCTTCATGAGCCGTTCGATCTGGCGCGGGGTGGCGTCGGCGCTGACGGCCACGACGGGGATGCCGCTGGTGCGCTCGTCCTTCTGCAATTCGGCGAGCACCTCCCAGCCGGGGATGTCGGGCAGGTGGAGGTCGAGCAGGATCAGCTCGGGCCGGTGCTGTTGGGCGAGCTCCACGCCCTGCCGCCCGCGCATGGCCGTGATGAGCCGGATTTCCGGGTGCTCGGCCAGCAGGTGATCGATCAGCGCGAGGTTGGAAAGGTTGTCCTCTATATAGAGGATGGTGTGCCCGGCGGCGAGCTTTTCCATGGCGCGGGGCGCGTTGCCCTTCTCGCGGCGCTGGCGGGCATGCACGTCGAGCAGGCTTTCGGCGCGCGGCAGCTCGATCCAGAACGTCGTGCCCTCGCCGGGTCGGCTCTGCACGCCGACCCCGCCGCCCATGGCCTCGATCAGCCGCTTGGTCAGCGCGAGGCCCAGGCCCGTGCCCTGGACGGTCGAATTTTCCGCCCCCAGCCGGTCGAACGCCACGAACAGGCGCGAGAGTTTGTCCGCCGGGATGCCTCGGCCCGTGTCCTCCACGCACAGCCGCAGCCGCTTGCCTTCCTGCTCCCGGCAGCGCAGGCGCACGTCGCCGCCCTCGCGGTTGTACTTCACGGCGTTGGAGAGCAGGTTGAGCAGGACCTGCTTGAACCGCTGCCGGTCGGCCATGACGTGCTCGCCGTGCAGCGGGTTGTCCCCGGAAAACGGGTGCAGCCGGACGCCCGCCTGCGCGGCGAGGGGCCGGATGAGGTCGAGCGCCTCGCCCACCGCCTCTGAGAGCCGCACGGGCTCCAGCGAGAGTTCCACGCGGCCCGCCTCGATGCGCGCGATGTCGAGCACCTCGTTGATGAGCGAAAGGAGGTGGCGGCCCGCCGTGACGATGTGGCCGACACGGTCGCTCTGCGCGGGCGGGAGCTGCTGCATCTGGAGGAGCTGGCCGAAGCCCAGGATGGCGTTGAGCGGGGTGCGCAGCTCGTGGCTCATGCGCGAGAGGAACTCGCTCTTGGCCGCGTTGGCCCGCTCGGCCTCCTCCTTGGCCTGGTGCAGCGCCGCCTCCGTGCGCTTGCGCGCGCCGATGTCGCGCAGGTGCGCGGTGAACAGCGGCAGGCCCTCGACGGGGATGCGCGTGACGGCCAGTTCCACGGTGGGCCGCGAGCCGTTGGCGTGCCGGGCGGACAGCTCCGCGCGCTCGCGCAACTTGGGCGCACTGATGTCGGCGGCGTCGGGCACCAGCGCGTGGAAGGGCATCTCCAGCACCTCCGCGCGCGTGAAGCCGAAGGTCTTTTCCGCCGCCGGGTTGAACTCCACGATGCGGCCCATGTGGTCCACCGTGATGATGCCGTCGAGCGCTGTTTCCAGGATGGCGGCGTTGCGCGCCTCGCTGGTCCGCAGGGCCTGCTCGTCGCGGGAGCGGTCCACGGCCGTTGCCAGCACGTTGGCGACGGCCTGGAGGAAGTTCACGTCCTCCGAGGAAAACGCGCGGGCCTGCTTGGCCGCGATGTTGACGTTGCCCAGCGGGTGCTCGCGGCCCCGGATGACCACGCTCAGGCTGCTGCGCGCGCCGTTTTCGGACCAGAGCGGGGTGATCCGGCAGCGGGTCTCGCGCGCCATGTCCGCGATGACGAAAGGAGCATCCTGCAGGATCGTGTAGCCCGCGATCGATTCTCTGCCCGTCGGGCAGATCGTGCCGGTCAGTTCCCGGTCGAACCCGGCGCTCGCGCGGGTGACGAGTTGCGCGCCGCCGGGCACCAGTTCGTTGACCAGGCACATCTCGATGCCCAGCGTGCGCGTGACCAGTTCCGTGGCGGCCTGCGCCAGCCCCAGGTAGTCGGGGCTCGCCAGGGCGCGCTGGCCCAGTTCGGCCACGGCCGCGCTCTGGCGGGCGCGCGCGGCGATTTCCTGCTCGGCACGCTTGCGCGTGGTGATGTCCAGGAACAGGCCATCCCAGAGGGTGTCGCCGTCCGCCCGGCGCTCGGGCCGGGCCGCACCCTGCAGGTAACGCAGGTCGCCCCCGGCGGCGTGGTAGCGGCCCTCCCAGACCCAGGCCGTGCCGTCCTCCTTGCTCTGGTTGAGCGTGGCAAGGAACTCACCGATGTCCTCCTCGTGGATCGTGTCGAGCAGGGTGCAGGCGTCCGGGCGCATCGCGGCGGGCTCCTGGCCGAAGAGTTCGCGGCAGCCCTCGCTGACGTAAGGGAACTCCGCCGTGCCGTCCTCGTGGAGCAGGAGCTGGAAGACCATGCCGGGCACGTTGGCCGTCATGCGCGCGAAGCGCAGTTCGCTGCGCTTGAGGGCTTCGAGCACCTCCGCCTGCGCGGTCACGTCGCTCTGGAGGCCCACGAAGTTGACCAGGCGGCCCTCGTCGTCGAAGACCGGGTTGATGGTCAGCTCGTTCCAGAACGGCGTGCCGTCCTTGCGGTAGTTCCGCAGGGTGCCCTTGTAGGGCCGCCGCGCGGAGATCGCCTGGCGGATGGTCTCGACCTCCTTGGGGTCCGAGTCCGCCCCCTGGAGGATGCGGCAATTCTTGCCCACGATGTCCGGGCGCTCGTAGCCGGTGATGCGCGTGAAGGCCGGGTTGGCGAAGATCGTCGGGATGTCCGGCAGGTTGGGGTCGCTGATGAGCACGCCGATCTGGCTGCTCTCGATGGCGGTGGCGAGGAGGCTGTTCTCGCGCAGGGCCTGCTGCAGCCCCTCGTTGGCTTGGGCCAGTTCGCCCGTGCGTTCGTGCACCCGGGCCTCCAGTTGCTCGTGCGCCTGGCGGAGTTCCTCCTCGGCACGGCGGCGTTCGGTGACATCGCGCACCAGCGCCAGCACGAGCTTCTGGCCCTCGGAGCGGAACGCGGCCACGCGCGCCTCGATGGGCAGCAGGGACTGGTCGCGCCGCCGCAGGGTGCCGTCGATGGTCACGGCGACGCCGGGCACCATGCTCTTCCAGCGTTCGCGCCGCTTCTCGGGGTCGGGCTCGGGGTCGATGTCCTCGGCCGTGAGCATCAGGAGTTCCGCGCGCCCGTAGCCGAGCATCCGGCAGGACTCCTCGTTCACGTCGATGAGCTGCCCGGTGAGGTCGTAGACGAAGATGGCCTCGGCGGCCTGCTCGACGAGGTGGCGGAAGCGCCGCTCGCTCTCGCGCAGGGCGTTCTCGGCGCGCTGGCGCTCGGTGATGTCGCGGGCGACGGTGGCCATGCCTGCGGGCTTGCCGGTGGCGGGGTCGCGGATGAGGAAGAGGTTCCAGCTCACGGGCACGCTGGCTCCCGTCTTGAAGTGGCGGAAGCGGAAGTCGCCCTCCCAGTGGCCGGTCCGCATGAGCGTGGGCACGACGGTGCCCAGGAAGAACGACTTGTCCTCGCGCATGAGGAAGTCGATGACGCGCGTCTTCTTGATGTCCTCGGGTCCATCCAGGCCGACGACGCGCTGCCCGGCGGCGTTGAGGTAGTAGGTCTTGCCCTCCAGGGTGGCAAGGCCGATGAGGTCGCCGCTTTCCTCGATGAGCTGTTCGAGCCGGGCGTGGGAGAGTTCGTTGTTGTCGCCGCCTGCCCGCCCCTGGAGTTCGGCGCGCAGGGCTTCGTTGAGCCGGGTCAGCTCGCGCACGCGGGTTTCGAGGTCGGCGGACTCCGGCGCGAGGGTGTCGGTCGCGGAAGGCACGGACACCGCGAGGCCGCGCAGGGTCAGGTCGGCGGTGCGGTGGGCCGGCGCGGACGCGGCCGAGAACGCCGGGGCGGCGAGTTCGGCTGCCAGGGGCGGGAGCGTGGGCAGGCCGCCCACCGGCACGAGCACGGCCGTGTGGTCGCCCAGGATGGCGGCGAGTTCGCCCAGCAGGCGGCGGTCCTCGGTGCGGAGCTGCCGGGGTCGGGCATCGAGCAGGCAGAGGCAACCCGCCGGGTGGACGGCGCGCGGGGAATCCTTGTAGGCCGCCGCCGCGAGGAAGCGCAGCCGCCACGCCTCGGCGGCCGGGGCGGTGGAGGCGAGAGGCACGGCGGCGGGGAAGCGGGAGTCGTCGTCGAGGTCGGGCACGAGGACGAGTTCCTCCCGCGTGTCCAGCAGGCGGGTGTGCCGGAGCAGTTCGGCGGTGAGCTGGCCCGTGGCGTCGCCCTGGGAGGCGGCGACGCGCCAGCCGTCGTGGTCGCGCACCAGCACCAGCGCCACGGGCACGTCGAGGA
>CALMAQ010000211.1:0-13083 GCA_937859745.1 uncultured Verrucomicrobiota bacterium
CCCCCCCCCCCACCCCACACCGCCGGGGGGGGGGGCCCCCCCCCAGCCCTATCCGCGAATGGCCCAGCGCAGTTTCGCCGCCGTGGAACGTGGGTTGTCCCGGCGCTCGGCCGGACCCGCGCGGATGACCTCCTCGGCCACCGCCGCGTACATCCCCGCCCGCAGGCCCTCGCGGAACGCCAGCTTGACCCGCCGGTCCTCGCCGGAATGGAACGTCAACACCGCCGCCCGGCCGCCCGGCGCGAGGCAGCCCGGGAGCCCTCGCAGCAGGGCGTCCAGCGCGCCGAACTCCTCGTTCACCTCGATCCGCACCGCTTGGAACACCCGCCGCACCGTGTCCTCGGCGTCCGGCGCGGGCACCAGTGAGCCCACCGCGTCCGCCAAGGCGCGCGTCGTGGCGAAGGTCTTCCCGGCCAGGGCGGCGGCCAGGCGTTCCGCCCGGGGTTCGTCGGCGTTTTCCTCGAGCGCGCGGGCCAGCGCGTCCGGGCGCACCCGGGCCAGCCACTCGGACGCCGTCAGGCCGCGCTCGGGGTTCATCCGCATGTCCAGCGCGCCGTCGTGCTTCACGGAAAAGCCGCGTTCGGGACGGTCGAGCTGCATGGAAGACACCCCCAGGTCCGCCAGGATCATGTCTGCTCCCTCCGGCCGTCGTCCGGCCAGCAGGGCCGCCAGCCCGGCGAAGTTGCGCCGCTCCCAGGTGAACACCTCCGGCCCGAAGCCCGCCGCGCGCAGCCGGTCCAGCGTGCGCTGGCCTTCCAGGGGGTCTGCGTCCAATGCCAGCAGGTGGCCGCCCGGCGCGATGCGCTCCAACAGCGCGCGGGCGTGTCCGCCGTAGCCGAGCGTGCAGTCTACGGCGAACTCGCCCGGCCGCGGCGCGAGCACGTCGAGGATTTCTGCCAGCAGGATCGGACGGTGGCTGCCCGCCGGGGTCTTGCCCGAGGCGAGCACCTTTTGCACGGTTTCCGGGAACCGTGCGGGATCGTGCTCCTTGTACTTCTCGTGGAACCCGCGCGGGTTCCTGCCCCGGTAGCGTGGCCGTCGCAGGTGCGGCGTGTCTTCGTCTTCCATGCGCCGAGTTCGGGGCTGGCGGGTGCGGTGGTTCTGCCGGAAGGCGAGGTACTCGCCCAGTGTTGCCGAAAGCGGGACCGCCGTGCTGCACAACACGTAGTGCGCTCCGGTGCGGTCGCACGACCCGCGCACGCGCTGGCAGAAGGCGTGGAAAGATTCCAGGTAACTCTTGCGGAACGACGCCGGGGCCGTCTCTAGCGTCGGCGTGCCTTCCAGGCCCTTAAACTTCACCGCGCCGTCGAAGAGAACCCTAAGTTCGGAGGGATCGAGCACGTGGAAGACGATCACGTCGCTGCCGCCGAAACGCAGGCGCTTCAGCGCGCGCTGGAGCGCTTCCCCGTCGTCGAACAGGTCGCTGATGACAATCGTGATGCCGCGCGCCTTGAGCGTGGCGGCGAGGTCGTGCATCGAGCGCGCCAGGCTCGTGCCCTCCGGGGGCTGGAAGTTGGCCCAGTCGGTGCATCAACTCGTGGATCCTTGCCCGGGTTGTTCGTGCGGGCGAAACGCTCACGGACTTCCCTGTCGAAGACCTGCACGCCGACGGCGTCGCTCTGGCCGAGGATCAGGTGCGCCAGGCACGCGGCGAGCGTCCGCGCGTACTCCATCTTGGTCTGCTTGCCCGAGCCGTAATTCATCGACTCGCTGCCATCCAGGGGGATGTGCGCGCCGAAATTGGTGTCCTGCTCGTACTGCTTGATGAAGTAGCGGTCCTTGCACCCGATGACCTTCCAGTCGAGGTGGCGCAGGTCGTCGCCCACGTCGTATTCGCGGTGCTGGGCGAACTCGATGGCGAATCCGTGAAAGGGCGAACGGTGTTCACCCGCCCGGTAGCCTTCCACGATGCCGCCCAGCGCCCTTACCTTTGGCGACGGCCACCGGGTCGAGCAGGTCGTTCGGGTCCTTCTTCTTGGCGACCGCGACTTTGACCTTGGGCCGGGGACGGGAGGCATGGGGAAGGAAAAGATTAGAGTACAGGCAACTTGTATTTCTCGCCCCTTTACTGAGGATGCACGGGAAACCCGGTAGGTTGAGATGTCTTGTTTGCTCCAAGCGACTTTGAACGAGGGTTCAGCGCATAGAGCTTCCCATCTTTGTCGACGCCGAAATTGACCTGCACCCGGTTCAAACCAACCTGCTCGAAATAACTGCCCGGCGTGTGGTCCATGTGGTACTCGCCACGCAAGTCATACAAAGGGTAAAAGCATTGCTTGTTGCCTATGCGGATCAAGAACCCTTCAATCTGGTTGTTGCCAGGTTGTGGAACAAACGCGATTGCATGGGAGGTAGTGTTTTCGACAACCGCGGTGGTCCCTTGACGGTCGTAGATCGTGATGGATGCCCCTGTGTAGTTGTAAAGCTGATGAGACAAGGTAGGAACGCACCCGTTAAGCACGAGCGGGCACAGCACCAAGAAAGTGATCAATTTAGCGAGCTTCATAGGTGTAAGCAGAAAGTGATCGTCCATTCGTGACAAAGCTCTTGGTCCCATTCTTTAAGGGGAACCGGGGCTTTTGCTTCGAATGGGTAATCATCTTGCCTTTTACCCTACCCGTTCGCGGGAGTTTGCTCAATGAGCTTGTCCACACCGTGTCCGCCGAGATGCCTTCACCCTGGGCCGCGAAGTTGACCGAGATCCGTTGCCGTAGTACGGCTTTGGCGATGGCCGCCACGTTCTCCGTGCCGACGTACACCTGCCCGTGCAGCAGCGCGTGGCCCTTGGCTGCCAGGATGAGTCCCAGGTTCGCACGTGGGCCTGCCCCGAAGGACAGATACTTCTTGCAGTTATCCAACGCGCCGGGCTGCTTTGGCCAAGCCGAGCGCACGAGCTTTTCCGCGTAGCGATAAACGTGGTCGGCCACCGGAATCTGAGGCACGGTCTCCTGGAGGTAGAGGATGTGCTCGGTGTTCATGATCGCCTCGGGCTTCTCGCCTTTGCCGCTGGTGCCCATTTTCATGGTGGTGAACTCCTCATCCTCGGTCAGGTAGCCGACGTTGATGAGGAACATGAAGCGGTCCAACTGGGCCTCGGGCAAGGGGTAGGTGCCCTCCTGCTCGATGGGGTTCTGCGTCGCCAGCACGAAGAACGGCGCGCCCAGGGGGTACGTCCGCCCGGCCACCGTCACGCGGTGCTCCTGCATGGCTTCGAGCATGGCGGCCTGGGTCTTGGAAGGCGCGCGGTTGATCTCGTCGGCCAGGACGATGTTGGCGAACACCGGCCCGTTGAGGAACTTGAACTGCTTCTCTCCCATGGTCGGGTCCATGTAGATGACCTCCGTGCCGGTGATGTCCGAGGGCATTGGAGGGGTTCAACGAACGGCTCACGCGCCGCCGCCGCGATGGCCGCCTGGAACGCCTGGGCTTCATCCCCGAGGACCCGGCGGAAGCCGGCACCATGTGGGCCTACTGGTTCGGGGCGCGCTACTGGGACGGCGACCGGCGGATGACGCTCGACGTGCCCGCGAACGTCGCCGCCGAACGCTGGGCGCAGTCCTACTCCGAGCGGTTCGGCGGCGGACAACCTCCTGGCCTTTCAGGACGGCTTCGGCAACTTCGCCTCGGCGCAGGCCCCGTTTTCGCCGGGCGCGTGGCCATGGAACTCGAAGGGGTGTGGAGCTGCAACTTCGTCCGAGCCTACGCGCCGCCGGATTTGGAATGGGGCGTGGCGGCGTTCCCGTCGGCGGACCCGGAGCACCTGGCCGACGTGACGGAAGGTGGACACCGACGTGCTGGCGATCCCGCGCGGGGCGAAGCACGTCCGCGAGGCGTGGGAGTTCCTGCGCTAGGTCAACTCGCAGGGGCCGCTGGAAAAACTCTGCCGGGGCCAGCTCAAGTTCAGCCCCCTGCGCGAGTGCAGCCCGGATTTCCTCAGCCATCATCCCAATCCTGTCATCGGGCAGTTCCTGGCGCTGGCGAAGAGTCCCAGCACCCATTATTTCCCGAAGATGCCCGCCGCCAGGCCCGAGTGCGCCAGCGACCTGAGTCTCGCCAACGGCCGGGTGTGGCGCGGCAAGCAGGACGCCGCGGGCGCGCTCGTCGGGGCGCAACGCCTCGCCCAGGCCGCCCTCGACGAACGGCGCGCGCGCTGGGACCGGCTCTCGGGGTGGCTGCTGGCAGAATGGGGGGAGGGAAGGGCGATGAGCCATGCCGAGCAGCGCAAGGTGGGGCTGGGGCTACTGTTCGTCAGCCCCTGGCTGGTGGGCTTCCTGGTGTTCTTCGTCTACCCGCTGGCCTGCGCCGTGTACTACTCGTGCTGCGACTACTCGGTGCTGACGACGGCCGCTTGGGTCAGCCCGGCGAACTACCGCGGCCTGTTCACGGACAGGCGGTTCTGGCAGGCCATGGGCAACACGCTCTTTTTCGAGGCGTTCTCCATTCTGCTGGGCTTCGTGGTGTCGTTCTCGCTGGCGCTGCTGGTCATGGCGCTCTTTCAGTTCATGGCGACGCGGAGCGACTTCCTCGGGACGCTCCTCTATCTGGCGGAGCGACAGGACCTTACCCTGGTGCTCGGACTGAAAAATTTCCAGACCCAGCACGGCGGCACGGAGTGGCATTATTTCATGGCGGGGACGACACTGGTTGTGCTGCCAATGATCTGCCTGTTTTTCCTGGCGCAACGCTCGTTCATCGAGGGCATCGCCACGACGGGCGGCAAGTGACCCCGCCCCACGAAAAAACCCGCGGCCGGAACGGGTCCAACGGCGGGTGATTTCTCCGGAACGACGTTCTGTGCGCTCAGTTCGGCGTGTCGGTCATTTCCAGCCACTTGAACATCGGCGTCGTGGCGGGGTCGAGACCGGCCTTCTTCGCCTCGCCCTCATACCAGTCTTTTTTGTCGGGACTGTAGTAGGGATTCATCGCGTCCATCGAATCTCCCCACGCCTTGATCTCTTCGGGCGTTTTCTTCGTCCCGTGCGCGTCGAGGTAGGCGGCGAGATCCTCGTCGCTGGCCCCGGCCACGATCTTCTCCTTCACCTCGGAGTAGGGCACGCCTTTCCAGTCGAGCAGCATGTGGTCGAGCGGGCAGTCGGTGTGGTATTCACCAGTGTTGCCGCCCAGGAAGTCGGCGCGGGCCTTGTCGGCCAGCCGGGCGAGGATCACATATCCGCCAACGCGCTTGGAAGGGCTGGCGGGGGCTTCTTTGGTCAGGTCTTTGGCTTGGGTGCTCATAGGGTGTTTACAGATGGATCGTTTGTCGATGATCTCACCGGCCGTGTTTGTGGAAAGCCGGCGAATAGATCAACATTAAACGATACGGTTTCCAGCCGCCTGCTGGACGGGTCGTCTCAAAGCAGTCCGCGCGCGCGCAACCGTTCCTCGCAATGCAGGATCGCCAGGGCGCAGGTGCCCGTCCTCATTTCACCCCGCCGCACCAGCGCCAGCGCCTCCGCCACGGGGACAAGGAGCGTTTCAATGTGCTCGCCGGGCTCCGGGGCGGCGTCCTGGTCCACGCGCACGTCCAGCGCCAGGAAGATGTGGCAAACCTCGTCGCTCAACGAACTCGACGAATAATACCAGGTGACAGGCTCCAGGCTGCCCGCCGTGCCGCCGATCTCCTCGCGCAGTTCCTTACGCGCGACCTCTTCCAGGCCCGCGCCGGAGGTGTCGCGGCAGCAACCGGCGGGCAATTCGTAGCAGAACGCATCCACCGGGTAGCGGTACTGGCGGATCAACGCCATGCGGCCGTCGGCCGTCACGGGCACGATGATGACCGACTCGCCGCGCTCCAGGTAGGAGTACTGGATGCGCCCGCGCCCACGGATGTCGAGCTGGTCCACGCGCATCCGGTTGACCGGGCTCTCGAACGCCTGCCGGGATGCCAGCACGCGCCAGCCGATGCGCGCGCCCTCGGGCTTGTCGTCGGGCGGGTTCATCAGGCTCGCGCGGGCACGGCGGCCACTGCGGCGGCGGGCAGGTCGTCCATCCGGCGCGCGGGTCCGAGGTAAATCAGAAGGGAGCACACGGCGTAACCCGCGCCGCCCAGGAGCATCGCCACACGCAGGCTGAGGCGGTCTGCCAGCGCGGGCATGGCCAGCGAGGCGAAGGGCATCACGCCAAAGAAGCTGAGCATCGCCAGGGCCGAAACCCGGCCGCGCAGGGGGCCCGGGGCGCGCTCCTGCACGGTGGTGTTGGCCAGGCCGTAGTTGAACGCCGTGCCCGCGCCGAGCACGCTCAAGGTTGCCACGGCCGTCCAGAAGTTCCGCGCGAGCGCCAACCCGGTCATCGCCAGCGTGATGACAACGGTGCCCGTGATCAGCCAGCGCAGCCGCCAGGCCCGCGGCACGAGCAGGATGCACGCGCTGGCCAGCACCGCGCCCGCGCCGGACACCGACATGAGCGTGCCCGCGTGGGAGGCGTCCAGGCCAATCGTTCTCCGCGCGAAGAGTTGCATCGTCACGGCCAGGAACGGGAAGATCCACAGAGCGTTGGCCGCCATGAGTCCGAGCATGGCCAAAGTCGGCTTGTCCTGGCGCACGTAGTCCCACCCTGCCTTCATGCCGCTGGTGCGTTGTTCCTCCTCCTCTTCCGTGCCGGGCGGGCGGGGCTGGATGGAGGCGATGGCCGCGATGGAAGGTAGGAAGCTCAAGGCGTTGCCGTAGAACGCTGAAGCCTGACCGAGGACGCCGATGAGCTTGCCCCCCACGGCCGGGCCGATCAGGCGCGAACTATGGAAAATCGAACGGTCCACGGCGATGGCCGTGCTGATGTGCTCCTTGTCCACCAGTTCGGGCACCAGCGCGCTGGCGGCCGGTCCCTCGAAAGCTCCGGTGATGCCCAACAGGAACGACGCCGTGATGAGGTGCCAGATGTGGATCTGGTGGGTCATCACCAGCCAGCCGACGGCGGCGGCAAGGATGAGTTGGATCGTCTGGGCAACGATGATGATGCGGCGCTTGTCGTACCGGTCGGCCAGGGTGCCGCCGTACATCGACAAGGCAAGCGCCGGGACTCCGTTGGCGAAGGCGATCGTGCCCAGCCAGAGCGCGCTGTCGGTCAGGCTGGTCATCACCCAACCCTGCGCGAAGGCCTGCATCCAGAGGCCGATCATGGAAATGCTGTCGCCCGCAACGTAGCGCGCGAACGGGCCGCGCGTGAGCAGGGTGAGCGTGCGGCGGTTGAACAGGCCGGGGCTGGGGCCGGTGGCCTCGCTCGGGGCAGGCGCGACGTGGGCGGCGGGGGTGTCAGGCACCGCCGGGTCGGCTGGCGTGGTCGGGGCGGCGGAGTTGCTCATAAACGGGAGCGCCGAACATCGGCCAAACCCCGGGACGTGGGAAGCGGGATTTTCATTTTTCCCTGGCGCGGCGCTTGCCAGCGGCAGGGAAAACCGCCATGCTCGCCCCCGCGCCGCCGCAGGCAAATCAGGAGCTTAAAGGATTTCCGGACAACCGCTTGCCAGCCAGGCCGCCGCCCACCGCCCGATCAACCGCCACACCCGTCTAACCAGTGGAAAACCAGGTCCCGAACGTCGATATTGCCGCCAAGACCCCGAACACGCCCGCCCTTCACCGCACCGTGGAGGACCAGGCCATCGAGAATTACATCCGCGACGCCGAACGCTTCCTGGAAACGGCGCGCACGAATCCCGATGTTGCCGAGCGGCTGTCGGTCTTCGGCTTCGATGACGAGGAACTCTCCTTCGGCATGGGCTTGCAGGACACCGCCTGGAAGGCGTTCCTCGCCGCGCACGGCGAAGCGCCCTCCGAACGCGGGGGTGACGCGGAGGCGCTGACCGGGCGGGTGCTGGAAGCGCGCGAGGAGTTCATGGACTTCCGGCTCGTGGCGCGGGCGGCGTTCCAGAACCTCTCCGACCGCGTGAACCTGCGCGTGGTGGGTGATCCGCCCGACGACCTGCAACGCTTCGTCACGGCGGCCTACGCGGGCTACGACGCGGCAGCGGAGGAGCCTTACGCGGCCAAGCTCGCCAAGCGCGGCTTCCCGGCGGCGAAGCTCGACGCGCTCCGCAGGGAACTCGATGTGCTGGCCACCATGAAGGCCGCCGACGAGATCGCGGACATCAACGAGGAAGACGCCCCCGATACGGGCGAGCGCGACGCGGCCTACCGCGAGTTGAAGGAGTACATGAAGGAGATAAAGGGCGTGTCCCGGGCGGCGTTCCGCAAAAACCCGCACGCGCTGGAGAAGCTGGGGCTGTGAGGCGCGGGCTGCCGTCGGCGGCGCACCTCCCGGCCGCCGCGGGGCGGCTGTTCGCCCCGCGGGCGGCGTGGCTGGCGCTGTTAGTCGTCGCGCCGCCGCGGCGGCGGGTGGTCATCTCGTTCTGCGAACGGGATTTCATCGGGCGCGTCGACTACCACTTCACCTGGGCCAACTACGCCCGCGCGTTCGACGGGCTCTACCTCCTGATCCTCGCGCGCTCGGTCGGCTGCGCGGCGGTGACGACGGCGCTCTGCCTGCTCGCGGGCTACCCGCTGGCCTACTACATCGCCCGGCGGCCGGACCCGCGCACGCGCGGATCGCTCCTGCTGCTCGTGATGATCCCTTTCTGGACGAGCTTCCTCGTCCGCACCTACGCCTGGATCACGATCCTCTCGCACGACGGCCTGCTCAACGGCCTGCTCGTCTCCGCGCGGCTGCTGGCCGAGCCCGCCGACCTGCTCTACACCCCGGGCGCGGTCCTGCTCGGGCTGGTCCACAACTACCTGCCTTTCGCCGTGCTGCCGATCTACGGCAGCGTCGAGAAGCTGGACCGCGCGCTCGTCGAGGCGGCGCGCGACCTGGGCGCGAGCCCCTGGCGTGCATTCCGCACCGTCACGCTACCGCTGACCGCGCCGGGCATCGTGGGGGCGGCGCTGCTGGTGTTCATCCCGGCGGTGGCGATGTTCGCCATTGTCACGCTGATGGGCGGGGGCAGCACGGAACTCATCGGCAACACGATCCAGAAGCAGTTCACCACGGGGCGCAACCAGCCCTTCGGCGCGGCGCTCGGAACACTGCTGCTGGGGGTGTTCCTGGCGGCGTTCGCGCTGGCGGGCTGGCGGCGCAAAGCGCCGGTCGTCACGAGGTAGGGCTGGGCGTCCCGCCCGGCCGTAGCTTTGCTGGATGGAACGCGCCGGAAGCGGACAGGCACGGCCGGGCGGGACGCCCAGCCCTACCTCGTGACGAAGCGCCTGCGGCGCGGCAGGCAGCCTGTTGCCCACCTCATGCATCCCGGTTTGTAATCTTCGCGCGGCGGTGCGAAGGGTGGTTCCCAGCCCTCGTTTTATGGACCCAACCCACGCGCTCCCGCTCGCCAACCAGGTTGCCGTCGTCACCGGGGCCGGCCGGGGCATCGGCCATGCCATCGCCCTGCGTCTGGCGCGCGACGGGGCGCGCGTCGTCGCCGTCAGCCGCTCGGAGGCCAACGCCCGCCGCACCGCCGACGAGATCAACGCGACCCAGCCGCCCGGGGGCGAGTGCAAGGCCTACGCCGCCGACGTAAGCGACCCGGCGGGCATCAGTGCCGTGGGCCAGCAGATCCTCAAGGACTTCGAGCGGGTGGACATCCTGGTCAACAACGCGGGCGTGACCCGCGACGGCCTGAGCCTGCGCATGAGCGAGGATGACTGGGACACCGTGCTCGACACCAACCTCAAGGGCGCGTTCTTCTTCATCCAGGCGTTCCAACGCAACATGCTACGGCTGAGGAAAGGCCGCATCATCAACATCAGCAGCGTCAGCGGCCTGACGGGCAACGCCGGACAGAGCAACTACTCGGCGAGCAAGGCGGGGCTCATCGGTCTGACGAAATCGCTGGCGCGCGAGCTGGCCAGCCGCTCGATTACAGTCAACGCGGTGGCCCCCGGCTTCATCGTCACGGACATGACCGACTCTCTGCCCGAAGATGTAAAAAAGAAGGTGACCGACAACATCCCCTTGGGCCGCTTCGGGCAGGTGGACGACATCGCCGCCGCCGTGGCGTTCCTCGCCAGCCCGGCGGCCAGCTACATCACGGGGCAGGTGCTCACCGTGGACGGCGGCATGGTGATGTAAGGACAGCGATTCCGTTTCCACCGGTTCCCGTATGCTTTTCTATCTCCTGCGGCACGCCGAAGCCGAGAACGATGCCCCTTCCGACGCCGCCCGCGAATTGACCCCCAAAGGGTTGGAACAGGCCCGGACAGTCGCCGCCTTTTGCGAGCGCAAGGGCGTGCGCCCGGCGTTGATCCTCACGAGTCCCTATCGCCGCACGGTGCAGACGGCCGACGCCGTGGCGGAGGCATTGAAGATTGAGGGCGGCCCGCAAACCGAGCAGTTCCTGGCGAGCGGCATGGACCCGGAGTCGGCGCTGGCCGGGTTGCATGCGTTCGGCTGGGCGCAGAGCCTGATGGTCGTCGGCCACCAGCCGGACCTGGGCGAACTGGCGACGACGTTGCTGGGATTGTCCGACGCCGGGGCGCTGCCGGTCAGCAAGGCGACGCTGATCTGCCTGCGGGTGGAACGGCTCGCGCCCTACGCCGCCCGGCTCGAATTCGCGCTGCCGGTGGGGATGATGTGAGCACGGGTGGATCAATGACACTGCACGACGGTGTTGGTCTCGCCGCAATCGAAGCAGATGAAGACGTAGATCATGCCACAATCGCCTAGGGCGATCTTGTCGCCGATACAATCAAGCTGGCCATAGAAGCTCATCGCTGTGAAGCAGGAGAGACAATCCGGCGTTTTGTCGTTCTGTATCCAGTCTGGTGAACCCCCCAGCTTGTGACGCTTGCCCGCCGACTTATTCCAGCGGAAGCCGATGATGGCGCGTGCCTCGGCAGTCTGGGGGGCCATTACCAGAGGAATCTCGGGGATTTCTTGGGGCATCGATGAGAAAAAGTGTCTGGCAGAGCGTCACACCGCCACGTCCGCTGCGTGGCCCGGCAGCAGACGGAAATGGCCCGAGCGGACCAGCTCGATCACCGTCTTGAAAAACTTCAGCTCGCAGAAGGGCAACTGCTGGCAAAGCGCTTCCAGCGTCATCATGGAACTGTAGCACGTCTGCCAGATCGTCTCCGCCACGGGGCGCAGGGCCAGGTCCTCCCCATCGGTCCATTCCAGGTTGAGCCGCTCGCGCTTGAGCAGCGAACTGGGGTCGGGCAGCTCGTCCATGATGCCCTTGAACTCGTCGCGGTATTGCAGGCCCGTGATGAGCAGGTCCGTCGGGTTGCGGTGGATTTCCTCGCCGTCGCGCATGCCCACGGGATCGACGATGGCGAAGGAGAACGTGCCCGCGAGCTTTTCGTGCAGGAAAAGCTGCCAGAAGGCCTCGACGCCCGTCAGGTGGTAATAGCGGCCGAACTTCGTCTGGCCCTCCACGAAGGAGAACACGGCGCAAGTTTCCTTGTTCTCGTTGACCACGGACAATTCGCCCGTCTGCGCCGAATTGAGGATCGTCTGGTACACCGTGACCATGTCAAAATTCGCCAGGTTGCCGCTCAGTTCCAGGCAGTGGCTCTGCACGAAGGCCAGGTCGGTGATCTTGCTGATCTGGCTGGCCAGTTGCTGGCTGAGATAGAAGAAAAACCCGGGCACCCGGCGGAGCAGGTCCGGGAAATCCTTCTTTTTGAAGCACTGGACGCTGGCGGATTCGCAGGTGCGAATCGTGGTCTTGCGCTCGACGCCGCTGAGCGTCTCGGTTTCCCCGAACATATCACCGCGCGACAGGTAGCTGACCGGCGTGCGCGAGGCGAAGTCGGAGCCCTCGTGGACCAGTTCCAGGGTGCCGCGGTTGATGATGTAGATGGCCTCGGCCGCGTCGCCGGCGTGGTACACGGTGACGCCTTCCTCCAGGTGGAGCGTCTGGGAGAGCTCGCCGATGGCTTTCAATTCGATGGGGCGCAGCGAGGTGATGAAGGAAAAAAAGTCGCTCTTGGACATCGGCCGGGTGCTCGCGGAGGAAAGTTTCAGGCGGGTGCCTGCGTATATCCTGAAGCCAGAGCAGGAACCAGTCCAATCCCACGTCCGGGGCGGCTGTCCAGCCGGGTTTTTTGCCCCGGGGACGGCCCGGCCGCCACCCGCCCCGTCAGTGGATCGTCCGCACCAGTTCCGCCAGCGCCTTGCCCAGTTCCATGATCTGTTCGGGCTGGTGGCGGGCGGTGACCGTTAGCCGCAACCGCGCGGAGTTTTTCGCCACGGTCGGGTAGCGGATGGCAGGGGCAAAGAAGCCCATCTTCGCCAGCCACGAGGAGAAGTCCACGGCGTCGTGCTCCGCGCCGACGATCCACGGGAAGATGGCGCTCCCGCCGGCCTTGCGCGGGGCGCGGTTGAGCAGGGCGGGGATCGCCGGGGTGTTGGCCGGAAGCGGATCAGGCAGCGCCAGCGGCGCGGGCGGCAGCCGGGCAGCCAGCAGGCGGATGTTCTGCCACAGGGCCAGGCGGCGGCGCTCGCCCTCGTCGGTCAGCAGGAAATCGACCGCCGCCTCGGCCGCCGCCGCGAGCGCCGGGGGCTGGGCGGTGGAATAGATGAAGGGGCGCGCCCGGTTGACGAGCAGGTCCACCAGGGAGCGGCTGCCCGCGATGTAGCCGCCGCTCACGCCCAGGGCCTTGCTCATCGTGCCCAGGTGGATGTCCACCCCCGCGGCCACGCCCAGCTCGGCGGCCAGGCCGCGCCCGTTGCGCCCGATGACGCCCAGGGCATGCGCCTCGTCCACCAGCAGCAGCGCACCGTGGATGGCCTTCAGTTCCACGATCTCGGCCAGCGGCGCCCGGTCGCCGTCCATGCTGAACACGGATTCGGTCAGCACGAGGACGCGGGCGTCCGGGTGCTCCCGACGCGCCCAGTGGAGATGGTCCTCCAGCTTGCCCAGGGTGTTGTGCGGGAACACGCGCAGGGTTGCCCCGCTGGCCCGGGCGGCGTCCACCAGGCAGGCGTGGCAGAGCTTGTCGAGGATCACGACGTCGTGTCGGTCCACGAGCGAGCCGATGGCCCCGGCCGCCGCCGCGTAGCCGCTGGAGAACGTCAGCGCGGCCTCCGTGCCCTTGAACCGGGCCAGTTTTTCCTCCAGCCGGGTGTGCGCGGGGCGCGTGCCGCTGACCAGCCGGG
>CALMAQ010000211.1:13093-14617 GCA_937859745.1 uncultured Verrucomicrobiota bacterium
TTTCCGGGGGGGGGGGGGGGGGGGGGGGGGCGCCGCGCCCCCGCCGGCCCCCCCCCCCCCCGACGCCGTCGCGGTCGATGGCCGCCTTGGCCGCGTCGCGCAGGATCGGGTCGTCGGCCAGCCCGAGGTAGTCGTTGGAGGCGAAGTTAACCAGCCGCCCGGCGGTGGTCAGTTCGATCGTGCCGTCAGGCGACGCCTGCATCTGGCGCAGCCGCCGGTGGAGCGAACGCTGCTTGAGGCTGCTCAGCTCGGACTGGAACGGATCGTTCATCGCCAAGTGTCGGACCCCGCCGGGAGTGGACCGTTCAATCCCGGCGCTTCAACTCTTGTTGTCCGCGGCCAGCGCCCACTGGAGCAGGCGCTGGGAATCGTTCCAGATCGATTTGTTGTCGCCCAGGCAGACCGAGATGACCGCGTGCTGGCCGTCGTCCGCGCTGGACACCAGGCAATGCCCAGCGGCGTCGGTGTAGCCGGTCTTCATGCCGTTGCAGTAGGGGAAGCGCAGCAGCACCTTGTTCGTGTTGGAGAACTCCCTGACCTGCCCGTTGGCCATCTGGAACTGGAGGTGCGGCGTCGCCATGATCGGCCGCAGGACCGGGTTGGCGTAGGCGGCGCGGGCGATCTTGGCGAGGTCGCGCGCGGTGGAATACTGCTCCTCGCCCGGGGAGGGCAGGCCGTTGGGGTTGACGAAGCGGGTGTTGTTCGCCCCGAGTTGGGCGGCGCGGGCGTTCATGCGGTCGGCGAAGTCGGGGATGGAGCCCGCGTTGTCGCGGGCCAGGGCGCGGGCCACGTCGTTGCAACTGTGGACGAGCAGCGCGTAGAGCAGGGCGGAACGCGCGTAGCGTTCCCCGGGGCGGAAGGAGAGTTTCGTCGGCTCGCAGAGCGTGTCGATGGGCTCGACCGTCACCTGCTGGTTGAGGTTGCCCGCCTCGGCCACGAGCATGGCCGTCATCAGCTTGGTGGTGCTGGCGATGGTGCGGCGGGTGTCCGCGTCCTTCTCGTAGAGCACCTGCCCCGTGCGGGCGTCGAGGACGATCACGGAGCGGGCCACGACCGATGGCGGCCGGGAGGGATCGACCGGGCCGCCCGGGGCGGGTCCCGGCTCGTCGTCCTCGGCGGTCGTCGAGGCGGGAATGGTGCGCTTGGTGGTGGGCCGCTTGCTGGCCAGGTGGGCGGTCTCCTTGGCGACGGCGTGCTTCTTCTTGTGGTGGGTCGTTTCGGTCTGCTCGTCGGTGGAGTGCTTCTTCTTGGTGGTCTCGGCGTGGGCGGCCGGGGTCCAGAGGCCCAGGCAGAGGATGAGCGCGAGGAGCAGCAGGCGATATTTCACGATGGGCACCCATTTAAGCGGGACGGCGCGCCGGGGCAAGCCGGGATGTGCGCGCGGCCCCGAAAGGCTTACCCTGTCTCACCCTCTGTTTCCGGTGAAAACCCGGGGAAATACCCGATTTAGGTTTCAGGCGTTTCAGACGTGCCGGACGTTTCCCTTCGCGCGGCCCCCGATGCTCAGCGGCCCATTTCGCGGGC
>CALMAQ010000212.1 GCA_937859745.1 uncultured Verrucomicrobiota bacterium
GCCCCGGTCGCACCGCCTGTAGCGTCGGTTCCCGAGCCGACCGCTCCTCCCGCCATCCCGGCCATGCCGCCACGGCCGGTCGCGGCGACTCCGCCGACGGCTCCCGCCCCCGCGGTGCTGCCGTCCGCTCCGATCCCGAGTGTCCGACCCGCCGACCCGGCCGCTCCAGCGCCTGTGGCTTCGGCGGAACCAGCGGCGGCATCCACGCCACCGACTCCTGCACCGACTGCGGTTGCGCCGACGGCTTCCAAGCCACCTGCGCCACCAGTGGACCCCGTCCCGCCGCAGGCGGCACCGGCCGTGCCGCCCTCGGGTAGCCCCCCAAGGCCTCTCAATCCGGTAGCTCCAGCCGTGCCACCGACACCGGCTGCCCCGGCCGCGCCGTCGGTACCGTTCACACCACCCGCGGGTGGTCCGCCGAGACCTCTAGCTCCGGTCGCTCCGTCCGCTCCCCGACCACCTGCCCCGCCAGCAGCGCCCGCCGCTCCGATGGCTCCGCCTGCCGGGGGCGTGCCGAAAGCCCCGTCGCCACCCGTGGCTCCGCGTCCCGTCTTGCCTCTGCCGCCTGTCGCTCCGAGGCCGGTTGCTCCGGCGGCACCGGTTGCGCCCGTCGCGCCGACGGCTGCGAAACCCCCGACACCGGCCGCGTCCGCCGCTCCGGTCGCTCCGGCTCCCTCTGCGGAGAAGGGAGTGACGGTCCGCATCCCGGTCCCGACTTCCGCCGCCAAGTTCGTGACCGCGCGGATCCTTCCGAAGCCAGCGGGTGCCGAGGCGGTTCCCGCCACGATCAAGAAGGAAACGGTCCGCATTGAGGTGCCCGCCCGGACAGTGCCGCAGGCGACCGTCAAGCTCCAGCCCGCCCCGGTGAAGAAGCCGGAGCCCGCGGCCGGAATCATCATGCCAGTGCCTACCCTGCACACCGGCGAGGCCGTGGAAGAGGAGTCGGAAGCCACCGCGCACGATCCTGTGTTCATGTACCTCTCCGCCGGGATGCTGTTGTTTGCCCTGATCATCTTCGGTATTGAACTGAGCACCTTCCTTGCGAAGTAATCCATCCTAGCCAACCGGCCTTCCTGCCCCTCCGAGAGCCGCCGTACCTCCCTGTATAAAGTCTTCCTATGTCCAACTCTCTCGCCGTCAACGTCACCGGTGCCAATTTCGAGTCGGAGGTGATCCAATCCTCCGTGCCCGTGCTGGTGGATTTTTGGGCTCCCTGGTGTCCGCCCTGCCGGATGCTCTCGCCGGTGGTCGATGAGATCGCCAACGAGAAGGGCGCGACCGCCAAAGTGGCCAAGATCAACGTGGACGACAATCCCGAGTTGAGCCGCCGCTTCAAGGTGCAAAGTATCCCCTTGCTGCTGTTTTTCAAAGACGGCGAGGTCATGGATCAGATGCTCGGCGCGACGAACAAGAAGACGCTGCTCAACAAGCTCGACGCCCTGCGCTGACGGCTGTCCCTTCTGCGGGTAGCAAGAGGGCATGCCTGGGATTGCGGGGCAGGAGGGAGGCGTGGTAGCATGACAGGATGCTGACCCCCGATGCTGCTGACTTCCGGCCGCAAGCTGCGGCTGTTTCAGGACAGCGATCCCTACAAGCAGTGGTGCACGCTGGACGAAACCCGATTCTGCGCGCGGCGCAAGCATCTTTTCCTGGGACGCGATGTCCGCGTTTTGGAGGACGAAAGGGGCAAGATCCACTTCCGCTGCCTCACGTTTTGCTGCGAGGGCGGGTTCGCGGATTGGCAGTGTCCGCAGTTCCATCTTTGAAGCAAAGGGGAGCCAATGCCTGAGCGGGAACGTTTCTCCGTGCCGCGCAGCGCCTTCGACCGGGTGGGCGGCGTGGTCTATTTCGCCCGGATGGTGGACAAGATCCGGCTCCATGCGGCTGGCCGGTTGCACGAGGACTATCTCGCCAACCTCGGCGGCGCGTTCGATGGCCGCTGCTGCCGGTTCCTCGGCGTGACCTACGAAGACCTGCGCCAGCGCGTGCTCGCGGGCGACGGTGGCACGGACGAGCAGGTTTTTGCCTGGTGCGGCGGGCGTGGCACCCGCCCCAACGACGAGCAGGTGCTCGTGTGGAACAAATTCATGCTCAAGCGCGGCTGGCGCGACGAGGACGACGGCTCGACGCAGGAACTGGAAGCATACAAGGCTGCTAGCGGCCTGGCCCACCGGGCGGACCTGCGGACGTTCTTCGACTATTACGAGGTGGACGAGGGCCGGTTGCCATGACCGGCAAGCACCCTCGCGTGAGCCATCCGCCAACCCGCCTCACGCCGCGATTTGCTTGCCGTACTCGGTGGCATCCATCAGGGTGTCGGCCCCGGCCGCTTCCTTGAGCTTGAACAGCCAGCCTTCGCCGTAGGGATCGGTGTTCACCAGCGCCGGGTTCGCCGCCAGCGCCTCGTTGACCTCCACCACCTCGCCGCCCGCCGGGGCGTAGATATCGCTGGCGGCCTTGACCGATTCGACGACCGCCGCCGTCTGCCCGGCCGCGAGCGTCGTGCCCACCTTGGGCAGATCGACGTACACGATGTCCGTCAGTTCGGCCTGCGCGTGGTCGCTGATGCCCACGCAGCCGTCGCTCGGGCGCAGCCATTCGTGGGTCGGGGCAAATTTGAGGTCTGCGGGCACGTTCATAGGGAAGAGAGACAAGGAAGATGGCAGGATCGCGCGGGAAAGAAAAAGGCCAAATCAACGAAAACTTTAGGGAGTCTCGCCCGCAGGTTTGGAGGCAGCGTCGGGGCGCTTGTAGAATGGCTTCTTGACGATCTCCGCCCCGAACTTCCGCCCGCGGATGTCGATCTGGATCGTCTCGCCGGGTTTGGCCAGCTTCGCGGGCACGTAGGCCAAGCCGATGCCCGCCGAGTCCAGGCTGGGGGCCATGCCGCCGCTGGTCGTCTCGCCCACGGGCGCGCCGCCGTCGCTCCCGGCGAGCACCGGGTAGTGGGAGCGCGGCGGTGGGCTTTTCTCCGTCATCCGGAAGGCCGCCAGCCGCTCCGCCGGGCCGCCGTTTTCCTTTTCCTTGAGCAGCGCGGCCCGGCCGACGAAATCGGCTTTCTCCTTCAGGTCCACGAAGATGCCCAAGCCCGCCGCGACCGGAGTTCGCACGGGCGACAGGTCCGAGCCATTGAGCGGATAACACACCTCCAGGCGCAGGCTGTCGCGCGAGCCCAAGCCGCAGGGGATCAATCCGTAGGGCGCGCCGACCGCCAGCAGCTCGTCCCACACGACCTCCGCCGCCCGCGCGGGGAAGAACCACTCGAAGCCGTCCTCGCCCGTGTAGCCCGTGCGCGCCACGACGAAGCGCAAGCCGTGCCGCTCGATCACCTTGACGCCCAACCGCTCGGGCAGGGCGGCCTCCGGTCCGAAGAAGGCCGCGAACACCTCCGGAGCGCGCGGCCCCTGGATGGCCAGCGCGGCGAAGCGATCGCTGCGGTCGCTCACCTCCAGGTGGCTGCCCGCGGGCAGGTGGCCCTGCAACCACGCGAGGTCCACTTCGATCATGGAGGCGTTGACCACCAGCAGGAACTCGCCGGGGGCGTACTCGTAGATGATGAGGTCGTCGATGACGCCGCCCGCCTCGTTGAGCAGGAAGCCGTACTGGCTCTGCCCGGCGTGGATGCGGTCCAGGTTGTTGCTGAACACGCGGTTGAGCCAGGCTTTCGCGCCCGCGCCGCCGACGATGAACTGGCCCATGTGGCTGATGTCGAACACGCCCACGGCGTTGCGGACGGCGCGGTGCTCGGCGAGGATGCCGCTGGCGTACTGTACGGGCATGGACCAGCCGCCGAACCCGACCATCTTGCCGCCCAGACGGACGTGCGCGGCATGGAGCGGCGTTTGCTTGAGGGCGACCGAGGCGGGCGGCTCGGCAGTGGCGCTGGCATCTTGGGTCACGCTTCACCGATAGCCGCAAGTGCCGCCCGCTGTCAAAGAAAGGATGCCGCTTGGGCGGCTGCGCCGCAGATGCAGGATGGATGCAGGATGCATCCTGCATCCGTCATCTGTCATCCCGCGCCTCCCGCAGCCGCCCGCGGCACCGCGCCTGCTCCCGCTATCCAGCCACGGAGCCGTCGCCGTCCGTTTTGTCTGTACGGACCCCACCGGATGCCCCGCCGACCCACCCTTTTGCACGATGCGCTGGATCAACGCTCTCGAACGCCGCCTCGGCCACCTGGCCGTGCCCGGCCTGATCCGGATCATCGTCGCCTTCAACGTGCTGGTGTTTTTTCTTTTGCAAGCGAAACCCAGCTTCATTGAGGTCCTGGAACTGCGGCCCGAACGCGTGTTCGCGGGCGAACTCTGGCGGTTGGTCAGCTATGCGTTCATCCCGGGGGTCGGCGTCCATGGGCTGCGATCGCCGTTGTTCCTGCTCCTGTACCTGAACCTGCTCTGGGTGGTCGGCGAGGGGCTGGAACAAGCCTGGGGCAGCTTTAAGCTCAACCTGTTCTACCTGATCGGTTTGATCGGCACGTCGGTGGCAGTGTGTTTTTGGAACGTGGATGATGCCACCGGCTTCTACCTGAACACCTCGTTGCTCCTGGCGTTCGCCACGTTGTTCCCGAACTTCACGTTCCTGCTCTACTTCATCCTGCCGACACGCGTGAAGTGGCTGGCGCTGCTGACGGTCTTCTTCCTGGGGCTGACGTTCCTGGGTGGCGACGTGTCCGTGCGGGTGGGGATCGTGGTGGCACTAGCAAATTACCTGCTGTTTTTCGGTCCGGCGTGGATCGCCCACTGGCGCGAGCAAGGCCGCGTCGTCCGCCGCCAACAGGAGTTTCAGATGGCCCAGTACGAGGACAGCGAGGAGGAAGCTGCCCTGCACCACTGCAAGATCTGCGGGCGGACGGAACTATCCTCCCCCGAGCTGGACTTCCGCGTCGCCGCCGACGGCGAGGAGTATTGCCTGGCACACCTGCCCTCCCGGCAGACGTTGCAGGAGGGGCCGCCGCCGCTGCCACGGGAGCGGTGAAAACGCCCCTTCAGAGGGCGTGCCTACAGTTCCTTCTCCAGCCGCTCGCTCAGCCACTGCTTGACCATACTCTGGTAGTTCAGGTACCGCGAACGTGCCAACCGCTTGATGCGCGCCAGCATGCGCGGGTCAAACCGCAGTGTCACCGTGGTGCTTTCCCGGTTGTCGGCCTTCAGGATGGCCGTGTTCATCAACCGCACGTCGATGCGCGACTGCGTCCAGAACTCCGCCTCTTCCTCCTCGCTCTCGAAAGGGGGAACGTCCGCCCATTGCATGACGACGCGCCTGATGGGGCTGGCGGAGGGATTTTTCACGGGTTGGTCAGAGGGGCCGGACGACGGGGATCACACGTTGAATTCGTTGTACTTGCGCTCGTAAAAGCTTTCCTCCTCCGGCGTCACGTCCCGCGCCAGGACAACGCGGTAACGCTTGCCGTCCGTCCAAAACACACTGAAGATCGTGCGGTTGGAGATCGTCCGGCCCAGGTTGAAGTAGCGCGCCTCGCCTGCCGCCGTCGTCAGTTCGGGCAAGAGCCGCAGGCTGAAGGGGTCCTCGAACGTCTCCTCAATCTCCTTGGGCGGCACTTTCCGCAGATCGAAGGGGACCTCCAGCCAGTCGAATTCCATAAGCGCGTCAGGACTGCTTGGCGCGCTGGATTAATTCGACCTCGTAGCCTTCCGGAGCGTCGATGAAGGCAATCGCGCTGCCCATGGGGCTCTTGTGCGGGCCGTCGCTGAGCGGGTAGCCCTTGGCGGCGGAGTGCTTGGCGAACTCTTCGATGTCATCCACCTCGAAGGCGAGGTGCGTCAGGTCCGGGCCGACCTGCACGGGGCCGCTCTCGTCGAACTTGCAGATTTCGATTTCTTCCTCGCTGCCCGGGGCCTTGAAGAACACCAGTTGCGAGCCTCGGCCGGAAGTGTGGCGGCTGGTTTCCTCCAGGCCCAGCACATCCTTGTAGAAGGCAACCGTTTTTTCTAAATCCTGAACGCGGTAGCGGGTGTGCAGCAGTTTCTTGATCATAACGGGCAAATGGTGTGAGATAGCGTTTCTCGCCGATTTTCCTCGGGGTACTCTAGGCGAAAAGCGCGAAACCGAAAATCGAAAAATGGTATATCTCGGCATCGACAGCGGGACGCAAAGCACCCGGTGCATCGCGCTGGATGCAGACAACGGCCGGGTCCTGGCCGCAGCCCAGGACCTCTACGGGATGATCCCGAACCTGCCGCCCGGCTGCCAGGAGCAACAGCCCGAGACCTGGGTGGACGCGGCCGAGAACGCCGTGCTCGCCTGCCTCCAGCAACTCGGGGAGCGCCGGGCGGACGTACGCGCCATCGGCGTCAGCGGCCAGCAGCACGGCCTCGTAGCGCTCAACGACGACAACGAGCCCGTCCGGCCCGCCAAGCTGTGGTGCGACACGTCGACGGCCGAGCAGTGCGAGCAGTTCAACCGCGAGTTCGGCCCGGACGAGATCATCGCCCTGACCGGCAACCGCATGCTGCCCGGCTACACCGCGCCCAAGCTGTTGTGGCTCAAGCAGAAGGAGCCCGCCAACTACCGGGCCGTGCGCCGCGTGCTCCTGCCGCACGACTACCTCAACTTCTGGCTGACGGGCGAGCAGCGCATGGAGTACGGCGACGCCTCGGGCACGGCCCTGCTGGACGTGCGGACCCGCCAATGGTGCGAGCCGATCATGAACTTCATCGACCCGGACCTGGCCGAACTGCTGCCGCCCCTGGGCAGCTCGCGCCAGCCCGCGGGCCTGCTGCGCGAGGCGTTGCGGGCCGAGTGGGGCCTGGGGCCGAACGTGCTGGTCAGCGCGGGCGGGGGCGACAACATGATGGCGGCCATCGGCACGGGCAACATCGCCCCGGGGGGCGTCGTGACCGTGAGCCTGGGTACGAGCGGGACGATCTTCGCCTACAGCGCCGAGCCCGTGGTGGACGAGGAGGGCGAGATCGCCGCGTTCTGCGACAGCACGGACGGCTGGCTGCCGCTGGCCTGCACGATGAACGTCACCGTCGCCACGGAGGCGGCGCGGGGGCTGTTCGGCTGGGACCACGCGCAGATGGAGGCCGCCGTCACTGCCGCGCCCGCCGGAGCGAGCGGGCTGCTCCTCCTGCCGTACCTCAACGGCGAGCGGACACCCAATCTGCCGCGCGGTGTGGGCGTGCTGCATGGGCTTAACACGCGCAACATGACCCCCGGCAACTATGCGCGTGCGTCCATGGAAGGCGCGACGCTGGGGCTCGCCTACGGACTGGGACGCTTCCGCAGTCTGGGGGTGCGCCCGACGGAAATCCGCCTGACCGGCGGCGGCAGCCAGAGCCGGATCTGGCGGCAGATCTGCGCGGACGTGTTCGGCGTGCCGGTGGTTGGGCTGCAAAGCGCGGAGGGCGCGGCGTTGGGCGCGGCGATCCAGGCCGCCTGGACGAGCCAGGCCGTCCAGGGCAAGGCGGGACGGCTGCGCGAGCTGGTCAATCACCTCGTGCGGCCCGACGAGGCCACCCGCGCCGAGCCCACCGCCGCGAACAAGGCCGTGTACCACGACCTCCTGCTCAAGCAGACCGACATTACCAAGCGGCTGCACGCCGGGAGCTACCTGTGAGTACGCCCGACGCCATTGCGCCGGAAGTTTACCGACAGTTCAGCGGCTTCGAAAAGCTGACGGGTTTTTTCGGCTACTGGCCCGGCTTTCACGACGCGGAGATTCTCTTCCTGCGGATGGGACTGGACCCGAGCTTGCGCGGAAGTCCCATGATCGCGCTGGCGCTCCACACGTTTGACTGGGATCAGGAACTGGATAGCGGGAAGACGATCACCACGCATCATTGCACGGTAATCTTGTACTTCAGCCAGGTGGCAGACGTGCATCTCACCGGTCTCAACGAACGAAACATCATTTCCGAGTTGCGTCTCGACCTGGACGGCAGGGAAAAGCCGCCACGCATCATTGTTGCTTTTCCAGCGATCAATGGTCTGGATGGACATTTCACTTGCGACACCGTGGAGGTGTGCGCTTTGAATCCCGGCATTCCGCCCGGCTCCATGTACGAGAAATGAAATTCGTCCTCGCCGCCACGGGTGCCAGCGGGTCGGTGTACATGCAGCGGCTCCTTTCGCGGATCGACCCGGAGGCACACGAAATCCATCTGGTCCTGAGCGCGCACGCCAAGCAGGTCGCCGCCGAGGAGCTGCCCGGGGGCAAGTTCGCGGTGCCGGAGGGCGTGCGCGTCTACGAGGACCGCTCGATGCACGTGCCTTTCGTCAGCGGTTCGGCGCGGTTCGACGCGATGGCCGTCGTGCCGTGTTCAATGGGCACGGTGGGCCGCATCGCCGCCGGGACCAGTGAGAGCACGATCCTGCGCGCGGCGGACGTGTTCCTCAAGGAGCGCAGGAGACTGATCCTCGTCCCGCGCGAGACGCCCTGGAGCCTGATCCATGCGCGCAACGTGGTGGCCGTGATGGAAGCCGGGGCGCTGGTGCTGCCCGCGATTCCGTCGTTCTACCACCGCCCAGCGACGGTGGAGGAGGTGGTCGATACGGTCGTGTTCCGCCTCCTGGACCACCTGGGCCTGTCCGCCGCCGACGCGCCGCGCTGGCAGGAAGGATGATTGATCCCCGGGGCAAGCCGCCGCGCCACCTGCTTCGCGGTGTAGAGCACCTTTTGCCACGCCTTGAGGTTCGGATTGATCGCTCCCGTCGCCGCGGGGATTGCCCAACGGCGCACCCTTCTTGCCGTCCCCTTCCACTGCGAACGCGTTCATCCCTGCCAGGGCGGGCAGGATGACGGCCACCGCCGCGTCGTCCGGCGACGGGTTGCTCACGATGTAAGCGCCTTCCGGCGTCCGTTCCACGTAGGCCAGGGCCCGGCGCGCTGCGCGTGATCGTTGCCTCGTCCGCCTTGAGCAGCTTGCCGCCTGCCAGGTAGGGCGTCTGCGGGTGCGTGCCGTTCGTGCTCGCGAACGCCTGCACCGTGTCCGTCTGCATCCCGCTGGCCGCGTAGCTGCCCGGCCGGTAGGCCGCGAGCCGCCGTGCCGATCTGCAACAGGGCGTAACCTTGTCGAGCCCGCCCGCCTGCTGCCCGCTCTTGACGAAGCCGTCCTTGCTCCCGGAATAATCCAGCGCGTTGCCGTACACCGTGGAAGCGACGTTCTCACGCCGCTCCAGGATCATCGGGCAGGTGGGAAAGTGGCTTGAGACCCGGGGGAGAAAAGTCCGCCCAGAAGCCGCTGTCGCCCATGATGGCCTGCGTCGCCGGGCCGCCCGCTACGTTGCCCCCTGCGGCCCGACGCGACGCTCCAGGGCTTGTCGGCCCCCCATGGCAGCGCCGCGCACGTTCGTCAGCGTGTTGTAGCGGTTGAACTTCGGGTCGAAGGTCGGTTGCGGTCCGCTTCCATCCACGAGGGCAGGTTGTAGGTGAGGTCGTACCCGCGGATGTAGTGGTCGAGGATCAGCGTCTCTTCGAGGAGCCGGATGGTGATGCTCTGGGCGGAGCGCAGCCGCGTGTTTCCCGGGCCGCTCCACAGGAAGATCGCGCGTCGCAGCAGCAGCTTGCGAGCGTATTCGGCGTAATTGGCCTCGCCGGTCAGCGCGTACATGGTGCCCAGGTGGGACACGTCGTCGCTGTCCGCGTACCAGTAGCGGCG
>CALMAQ010000213.1 GCA_937859745.1 uncultured Verrucomicrobiota bacterium
CATCCTGCCGCCGCGTTGATTGATTCTCCGCCAAATAAACATCCGCCATGCCTCCACCTGGCGAATCCAACGTCGATACTCCGCACAACTTGTCGGGTTGTCTTCTACCGGCATATGCCCTCTCTTCCTCCCGCCCGTCCGTGGCGGATCATCGTCGCCGATGACCACGAATGGATCCGGCAAATCCTGGTGGATGTGGCGCGACAGACCCTGCCCGCCGCGGAAGTCGTCGTGACGGAGGACGGTTTGCAGGCTTTGCATGCTCACGAGCGGCAGAGGTGCGACTTTCTGGTGACGAACCACAACATGCCGAACCTGAACGGCATGGACCTCATCCGCTGCATGCGTGAACAAACCCCCGCGTTGCCGATCCTGATGGTCTCGGTGAAACCAGCCGCCGAGGCGGATGCCATGGCGGCGGGGGCGAACTGGTTCCTGACCAAGACGCAGATCATGGAACACATGCCAGGATTGCTCCTCGCCGCCGCCGCCAAAGGTGGCCATTTACCGGCCTGACCGCGCCCGGCATCGTGCGCGGCTCTTCTTTGGCGGCCTGCTGACAGGCGAACGGCCGGTAAGCCCTCGCGGACGGCTCACCGCGACGGTGTGGGCGTCGGCGTGGTTCTCTTGTCCTTCCCCCCGGCGGGCGTGGCGAAGCCGTTCTTCACTTCCTCTTCCTTGAGCCGGGCCTTGAACGATTTCCAGGCGTCCTGACCGGAGGCTTCGAGTTCCGCCAGCTTCTGGTCGGTGGAAACGCTCTGGTCCTGCAAGCGCGCCAGTTCCTGCGTGAGCTGGTCCCGCGTCTGGGCGTCCACCTTGCCGAGCCTCGCTTTGAGTTGGTCGATCTGCGGTTGCAACTCCTTTTTCCGGGCTTGCAGCTTCTCGCGCCAATGCGCCTTGTCGTGGTTGAACTTCTCCACCGCCTTGTCGAACCTTTCCCGGATCTGCGGGCTCTGTTCCTGGAGGTACTTGTCTACCGACGCTACGGCTTCGTCGGTCTTCTTTTTGACGGTGTCCACGCCCTGGTCGAGTTCGTTCGTTGGCCCGGGCGAAGGCGATGCCCCGGCGTGCGACCGGGGCGGGGGCTCCTGTTTTCCGCACGCCGATAGGCAGAGAACGAGCCCGAACAGGGCGGTGGCGGCGAGCGGTGGCTTCATAGGCAGCGCCCGTTGTATCGCTACGCCACGACGTTGACCAGTTTTCCCGGCACGACGATCACCTTGCGCGGCAACTTGCCGCCCAGATGCTCCTGCACCTTGGCGCTCGCCAGGGCCAGCGTCTCGATCTCGGCCGACGCGGCGTCTTTCCTGACCATCAGCCGGTCGCGCAGCTTGCCGTTGACCTGCACGGGCATTTCGATCTCGTCCTCCACCAGGAACGCCGGGTCAAACTCCGGCCACGTCTGCGCCGCCAGCCGCCCGGGCGGGCAGGGGAAGCGCTCGGCCAACACGGCCCAGAGTTCCTCGGTCAAGTGCGGCGCGAAGGGGTTGAGCAGTTGCAACAGGGTCCTGATCCCCGCCACGGGTCGTTCCGTGGCAGCGGTGAATTCGTTCGTGCAGACCATCATCTGCGCGATGGCCGTGTTGAAGCTCAGCGCGTCAATGTCGTCGCTGACCTTCTTGATCGTCGCGTGGACCACCTTGTTCTGCGCCGCCGTCGGTGGGATGTCTTTCGCCGCCTGACCGAGTTGCCACTGGCCTTCCTGATCTTCTTCCATGACCAGCCGCCACACGCGCGCCAGGAAGCGCGCCACGCCCTGCACGCCCGCCATGCTCCAGGGCTTGGTCTGTTCCAGCGGCCCCATGAACATTTCGTACAGGCGCAGGGCATCCGCGCCGAAGTCGTTGATGACCTCGTCCGGGTTGACGACGTTGCCCGTGCTCTTGGACATCTTCTGGCCGTCCTCGCCCAGGATCAGACCCTGGTTGACCAGCCGCTGGAAGGGCTCCGGGGTGGAGACGTAGCCGTGATCGAAGAGCACCTTGTGCCAGAAGCGCGCGTAGAGCAGGTGCAGCACGGCGTGCTCGGTGCCGCCGACGTACAGGTCCACGCCGCCGGGCTTGCCGCCGCCCATCCAGTAGCGTTCCGCTTCCTCGCCCACGAAACGGCCGGGGTTGTGTGGATCGCAGAAGCGCAGGTAATACCAGCACGAACCGGCCCATTGGGGCATGACGTTCGTCTCGCGCGTGGCGGCGTTGGAGTAGCGCACCCAGTCGGTGGCCTTGGCCAGTGGCGGCTCGCCGGTGCCGGTGGGCTTGAAGTCGTCCAAATCGGGCGGCAGGACGGGCAATTCGCTCTCGGGCAGGCTGGAATGTTTGCCGTCGGTCCAGACGATCGGGAAAGGCTCGCCCCAGTAACGCTGCCGGGCGAACAGCCAGTCACGCAGCTTGTAGTTGATCGTGCCCTGGCCGCTGCCGTTGGCCTCCAGCCAGCCGATGATCCTGGTCTTGGCTTCCCCCGTGGACAGACCGTCCAGCGACACCAGCGCGTTGTGCGAGTTGACCGCCGTGCCCTCGCCATGCGTGCAAATGTCCGCGCCGACATCCGTGCCGGGCACGTCCACGACGCGCCGGATGGGCAGGTCGTACTTCTTGGCGAACTCCCAGTCCCGCTCGTCGTGCGCGGGTACGGCCATGATGGCCCCGGTGCCGTAGCCCATCAGGACGTAGTCCGCGATCCACACGGGGATGCGCTCGCCGTTGACCGGGTTGACCGCGTAGGCACCGATGAACACGCCCGTCTTGTCCTTGGCCAGTTCGGTGCGCTCCAGGTCGGACTTGCCGCCGATCTCTGCGCGGTACTTCGCCACGGCTTCCGCGTGCTCGGGGGCGGTGAACAGAGCGACCAGGGGATGCTCGGGCGAGAGCACCATGTACGTCGCGCCGAACAGCGTGTCGGGCCGGGTGGTGAACACGGCGAGGTCGGCGGTGCGGTGGACGCGGTGGCCCTCGGGCACGGCGTCGGTGGCGGGGTGGTCGGCCTGATCGGTGTCCAGCGCCAGGGCGACGAGGCTCGTCGGCCGGTTCTCGAAGTTCTCCAGCACGAAGTGGATGTGCGCGCCCTCGCTGCGGCCGATCCAGTTGCGTTGCAGCAGCTTGATGGATTCGGGCCAGTCCAGGCCGTCCAGTTCGTCCACCAAACGTTCGGCGAAGGCCGTGATCCGCAGCATCCACTGGCGCATGGGCCGCCGCTCGACGGGGAAGTGGCCCACGCTGCTCTTGCCGTCCACGACCTCCTCGTTCGCCAGCACGGTGCCCAGCGCCTGGCACCAGTTCACCAGCGCCTCGGAGACGAACGCCAGCCGGACGCCGTCCGGATCGCTGCCCGTGTAGGTGGAGATGGGCTCGGCCTTGTTCGTGGCCGGGTTGAACCACGATTCGTAGAGCAGCCGGAAGATCCACTGGGTCCAGCGGAAGTAGCCGGGGTCGGTGGTGTTGACCTCGCGGTCCCAGTCGTAGTTGAAGCCGATGCGGATGAGCTGCTGCTTGAAGTTGGCGACGTTCTGCGCCGTGTTCTCGCGCGGGTGCTCGCCGGTCTTGATGGCGTGCTGTTCGGCGGGCAGGCCGAAGGCGTCCCAGCCCATGGGGTGCAGGACGTTGAAGCCCTTCATGCGGCGGTAGCGCGCGATGATGTCCGTGGCGGTGTAACCCTCCGGGTGCCCGACGTGCAGGCCCGAACCGCTGGGATAGGGGAACATATCGAGCACGTAGAACTTCGGCTTGGCGGGGTCGAAGTCCGCGTCGCCCGGGTTGGGCGTGCGGAAGGTGTGTTCCTCCTGCCAGATGCCTTGCCACTTGGGCTCGATCTGGTCGAAGGGATAGGGTTTGCGCTTCTCGTTCATGTCAACAAAGTAGAGC
>CALMAQ010000214.1 GCA_937859745.1 uncultured Verrucomicrobiota bacterium
CGCTCATCTTCACCCTCGATCCAACCACCGACAACAGTCAGGTTCCCACTACCGTACGCTAAAACCACTTTATAGTAGCATATGTAGTCAGGGGTTGAGAACCGCCCCACAAGCAGCGCGCCGGGAATTGGCTTCTTGGATAAAGCTGGTAGTAAGTCTCTCGCGGCTACATAGCTATGAGCGGCAAATACCTTATCAAACTGCTTTTGTTTGGCTACCACTGCCATCATTATCTTTTCTGCTCGCGCGTGAGGATGGAAGGAGGCAAGCGTGCGACCGATGGCTGTTCCCAGAAAGCTCATAACCCGGATTAGAGCAGCCTCAGTGCCATAAAGTTGCCCCATTCCGGCAGATCACGCTCGCGTGGGTCGATACTCGGACTTATGCGGGGTAATAATGCCCGCGAAGTCTGCTCGGAAAAAGCCTGCCACCAGGAAGCCTGCCAAGGGCCGGGCAATTTCGCGTCGACCGCTCGAAACCGCCGCCGCTCGCAACCGACCGGAGGCACTACGCCTCAAGATTGCGGGCCTCAGCTACCGGGAAATCGGCGCACGTCTCGGCGTCTCGCACCAGGTGGCTCAGGATTACGTCCGGGACGAGTTGGCTGCGAACGCCGCCAAGCCGGAGGAGGTCGCCCACTTGCGTGAGATTGAGCGCGCCCGCCTGGAGAGTATGGTTGCCAAGTGGCTGCCCATCGCTACGGCATCAGCCCTGGACGTGTCCACCGACATCGAGGGCACGGACCGCGACGGCGAGCCGACCATCAAGCACATCGAGCTGCCGGACTACCAGGCCGGTTTGAAGGCGGCGGAGATGCTGGTCAAGCTGAGCGGGCGGCTGTCCACGCTGCATGGCCTCGATGGTCCCAGCAAGGTCGAGCACAGCGGGTCCGTGGGTGCGACCGTCTCAACCGATCTTGCCGCACAGATTGCCGCCGCCCGCGCCGCCAGGATGGCCCAGGCCGCCGCTGCATCGCCGCCGCCCACGGACGCGCCCGCCGCTGATCCGGCGACGCCGCAACCATGAGCACCGCGCCCCGCCAGGCAGACCAGGTACGCGCGCCGCTGGATTTGACCCCGGCAGAGTTCGCGCGGCATATCCTTGGGTTGTCGCTCTACGACTGGCAGGACCAGATTCTCACGGACCTGGACCAGCCCGGCGCGTACAGCTTGCGCGCTGCGAACGAGAGTGGAAAAACCTCGACCATTTTTCTCCCGTTCATCCTCTGGTTTCTGACCACGTTCCCGCGCGGCCAGATTGTTTGCACGGCCGGCGTTTACAGGCAGGTCAAGACGCAACTTTTCCCGAAGCTCCGCGCCATCGTGCCACGCCTGGAAGGCTGGAGCAGCGGAGAGGCGACGTTGGACAACGGACGCGGTGGCAACGCGCTCGGCTTCAGGGCGGTCGATCCGGGTATGTTCGAGGGCTACCACGGCTCCGGCGCGGAAGCACCGCTCGCCATCCTGGTCGATGAGGCGAAGTCCGTAGCGGATGACATCTTCACCGCGATTGCACGGTGCCGCCCGGACTGGTTGCTCATGGCGAGTAGCCCGGGTGAGGCGCATGGCGAGTTCTACCGCTCGCACACCAGCTTGGCGAAGTTTTACCACCGGTACGTCGTGACCGCTTTCGATTGCCCACACATCTCGCGGGAACAAATCGCGCGCGAAATCGAAAAATGGGGTGAGTCGCACTGGCTGATCCGCTCGATGATCTTTGCCGAGTTCGCCCGCGCCGAAGAGGCTGGTGCGGTCGTGCAACTCTCGGACGCTGAACGCGCCATCTATCGCCCGCCCGCGTACGTCGCAGATGGCTCTGTATCAGCGTTTTGCGATTTTGCGGCTGGCGGCGACGAAAACGTGCTCGCCGTGCGCCGGGGAAATCGCGTCAAGGTTGTCGCGGCGTGGCACGAGAAGAACACGATGGCTGCCCGGGATCAGTTCGCCACATTGTTCGAACGCGAGCAGCTTTCTCCTTCGCAAATCTCCGGCGATGCGGGCGGACTTGGCACAGCCATGGTTGACGCCCTTGCCGAGATTGGCTGGCCGATCAGCCGCTTCAACTTCGGGGCGGCGGCGTACGCCAGCGACAAGTTTTCCAACCGGAGCGCGGAAATCTGGAACGAGTTCAGCGCGGACCTTCGCCAAGGTAAATGGATCATCGAAGAGGCCACTGATCCGACCGCCGACGAACTGCTCGCACAGCTTTCCGGGCGGCGCGGCAAGCGTGATTCCAAGGGGCGGTTGGCCCTGGAGGAAAAGGCCAGCATGAAGGCGCGTGGCCTCACCTCTCCCGACCGGGCGGACGCCATCATCGGCGCGACGCAAACCAACCCCAGTGCGTTTTTCATCGGTAGCTACTAATACACAAATGAGCATCTTTTCGCGCATCTTCGGCGGCGATGACGACTCGCACGACGCGGTAACAGAGCGCATCTTGGCCTCGTCCGGTAGCACGCCTGAAGCCGTTGCCAAGGCGGCACCCGTGCCCGGCCCCGGACCGATCAGCCTGCTTTCCAGCCCGTTCCTTCGCGGCATGGATGATGGCTGGAACGGCGGTAAGTCGCTGCACAAGCCGTACGAGAAAAGCGCGTGGGTACAGCGTGCCATCAAGCATGTGAGCGACCCCATCGCAGGCGTACCGCTCCGGTTCGCCACGATGACGGCGGATGGGTTGAAAGCGTTCATCAATCCAGCACTCGCCGCCTGGTGGGAATGGCCCGCGCTCGGACCCGCCGGGCGCATGTCGCGCGCTGCCGTGGTCGAGGCAAGTGTCGCCTGGCTGAAGCTGCGCGGTGAGTTCTTCTGGCTGCTCGGCGAGGACTGGGGCTTGCCGCGCCCGTCCCGATCCGCGCCGCTCTCGCCCTTCGTGATCGCCAGGCCCGACGCGATGAAACACGTTCTCTCGCCGGATGGCGGGCGGCTGCTCGGCTGGTACTTCCGCGACGCCAACGGCACGGATCACGAGCTGCTGCCGGAGTCTGTCATCCATTGCAAGCTCTGGAATCCCTACGATCCCGTGCGCGGCTGCCCGGAATATGCCAGCGCGGCCACCGCCGCCGAGGCCGACGTGTACGCTGCCGAGTTTGGGCGCAACCTGATGGCGGGCAACGGTGACCGGGGACCGATCATCTCGTCCGAGTCCCCGCTCTCCCCGGACCAGGTTGCCCAGGTGGACGCACAGCTTCGCGCTCGTGCCCGTGCCGCCCAGCAGGGCGTGCGGAAAACGACCTTTCTCCCGGCGGATGTGACCATTCAGGACCCGGCAATCAGCCAGGTAGACGCCGAGTTCATCGCGTCCAGGGTGGAAAATCGCAAAGAAATCTACATGGCGTTCGGCGTGCCCTCCTCGTTCGCTGAGCAAATGCACCGGGCGACCACGGCGCACGAGAGCGACCGCTACATTCTGATCGAAGACACCTGTATGCCGACCGCCGCGCGCATGGCCGGACCCATCGCCATGCTCGCCATGCGGTTCCTGGGGATCGACCCGACCAGCGCGGGCGCACTTCACGCCTACTTCGATTTCGCGCAACACAGCGTCATGCTGGAGGCGCGCACCGAACGCATCGAGGCGGCGCAACGGCTTTGGCAGATGGGCATGCCCTTTTCCCAGGTGAACGCCTTCCTTAACCTCCAGGCTCCCGCTTTCAAAGGCGATGACGTGTCCTACTTGCCGCTGGCAATCCAGACCGCCGCCGAGGCACAGGCCGCGCTTCCCGCGCCGGCTGATGCGAAAAAGCCAGCCGTGGGCGATGATGATCCGCCAGAGAGTGCGGACGACCCCACGCAGCTCATGATCCGCGCACTGAGCGCACCCGTGCCGACGTTCCTGGAGGGTATCCTGTCTCTCCCGGTGGTCGAGGCGGAAATCGTGCCGCCCGCGCCCCTGGATGGGCCTGCCGTACCGCCCGTGCCGGAAGTCCGTGCGACGCCGGAGCCCGGCACGGATGAGGCCGCCCGCGATCAGGCATGGGCGCGGCTCGCCAAGATGCGCCGCCCAGCCGAAAAGCTCATGGCGAAAGCCGTTGGCCGGGTCATTTTCCACGCTCGCGGCCAAGTGCTGCGGAACATTGAGGCGAAGGGCAAGAAGTCCGCGCCTGTGCCCGTCACGAAGGACGATGATGACAAAAAGGACACGCCTCCGCCTGCCCACCCGGGCAACGCAACTGAACTGATGTTCGATGGCGGCCAGTTCGCCACGGATATGGTTGCGGCGGTCGGAAAAATCGCCCGGCACGCCATCCAGCAGGCGGGCGACGAGCTGCGCGATGAGGTAAGCATTGATGACTCGTGGGTTGCGCCCGCGAGCACCGTGCTCAATGCCTTGCGTGACCGCGAGCCGCTGATCCGGGACGCCAGCCAGGAGGTGTTTGATGAGATCAAGAGCACCTTGGAGGCAGGTTTCCAGAACGGTGACACGACGGACGAACTTGCCGGCCGGGTGAGGCAGGCGTTCAACGGGATCAGCGATGATCACGCCGAAAATATCGCGGTGACCGAAACCGGGGCGGCCTACGAGGCTGGACGCTCAGCCAGTGCCCAGGGCGCGGGCCTCCGCACGAAGGAATGGCTTTCCAGTCGGGACGCCCGCGTGCGCCCCGATCACCGGGAGGCAGACGGCCAGGTCGTGAAAGCGGACGGCCTATTTTCCGTCGGCAGCGAGCAGACGCCTTACCCATGCGGCCCCGGCCTCTCGGCAAAGCAGGCGTGCCGCTGCCGGTGCATCGCGCTCTATCGGTCGTCGAACTAGACGTCACCAGTCGCGGTATGGGATTGCGGAAGACTCCGTACCTTGGCCACCGATCTTGATCTTATAGTGCAAATGCATCAATGAGTTGAAAGCAAGTCGCCCATGAGGGGTAGGACCAGCGATTATGCCTACCACTAAATCCTCATCGGTCTTCATCCCTAACTCTATCTCTACGTAAGGCGCGATCATTGATCTCGTGGGACGCAGCTTGATGCGAGGGTCGCCCATAGGTATAGCTGAAACGAGCCTCCACTCGGCTTCATTGTGGAAGGCTCTACTTTTAAGGCGTGGAGCTATTCCTAAGAAAGAGTTGGCATATAGCTCGAACGACGTTTGCACATGTTGTCTAGGGTCAGTTTTCTCTGGAAGAACCGCGCGGAGATCGTTGATTGTTGCTCTAACCCACTCATTAATAATGCGAACTTGATCACGACCATCGTAGATACATTGCACCAAATTAAACCCTTGCAAACCGGCTACTTCCGCTAATTCTCCTGCATCAAATTTGATACAATATCCAAAGCCAGAGGGGCAATATCCACGCCATTGGCTTAAATCATCCATTACGGTGGAAAAACAAGCCACGTAAACAGACGATGATGTCATTCTTTCCTTGAGGATTTCGGATAAATTTTCAGCCAATTGAACATCGATAGTGTCCTTAAGATCACGCTTTATGTCCCGAACGATATACCCCACCATATCAATCGCATGATTAAACTCTTTCGAATCGTTAAGATAATGTATATTCGTAGCCCAAATTGAATCGTTCTCAATCATCCCAATCAACCCGGTGCCACTTGTGTAGTGAGAAAGTACGAGTTCTTGCTCTTTCACGATAAGGGAACTTGTCTGGAACAGATGACAGACTGTTAGGGATTGCCCATCAAATGCTTTACCGCTTCACCTACTATCGGGCCTAGGATTGCGCCGAGCGTCGGGTTTTCGAGGGTCTTTGCCCAGAGGCTTTTCGCTTCCTCTTTCTGCTCAGGACTTGCTTCGGGTAGCGATTCGATAGCCTGGATAATCTTGTCGCGGGCCACTTCGATATTCATGGTGTTTCCGTCACCAAACTGCGAACCGCTGACAGGTCCGTTGAATTGGAAAGTTGGCCCGGCTGGCGGTTGGGGCGGCGCGTACTTGTGAGGATTTAAGAATCGGTCCATGTCGCGCATGTGCTGGTCGGCTGCGCCATTGTCGAGAGGATCGCGCTGGTATGCCATATCAAGACAGTAAAGAGCCGCCAGCACTCAGCAGTTGCTCGGTGCTCCCGCAGTTCGGGCAGGCGTAAGCGGAGCCAATTACTTCCCCTGGATCAGCGTCGCCTTTCTCTGCGGCTTTGTTCTTCCGTTCGTCGGCCAATTGCTGCGCTTTCGCCTCGAACTCAGGGGCAGTGCCTTTGTGGCCGCAGTTGGCGCAGGTCATGCGCGGTTCTTCGGTAGGGGTGTCTGTCATCCGACCAGCTTGGCAAAAAACCCGTGGATGGCCAAGCAGAAACTCGGGTGACGGCGGATACCGCGAGCGAGAGCTTGCTCCAAGCGGGTCGTCTGCCCTATACAGAGCCCCACCCCATGAATCGGCTCTACTACGGCGACAACCTTGGCGTCCTCCGGGAACACATTCCGACGGAATCGGTAGACCTGATCTACCTCGACCCGCCGTTCAACTCGAAACGAGACTACAACCTCCTTTTCAAGTCACCGAAGGGGGTGGAAAGTGCGGCGCAGATCGAGGCTTTCGAGGATACCTGGCACTGGAATGAGCAGGCGGAACGTGAATTTGACGACCTGTTGCATCAATCGAACACAGACGTAGCGGAAATGATGAAGGCTATCCGTGGTTTCCTTGGGGAAAACGATGTAATGGCTTACTTAACAATGATGGCAAGCCGGTTGATAGAATTGTACCGCGTCTTAAAACCAACTGACAGCTTGTATCTGCATTGCGATCCAACCGCAAGCCACTATCTTAAAATTGTGCTTGATGCAGTATTCGGTAAGGAGAACTACAAAGCAGAGATTGTTTGGAAGCGACATAATGCTCGTAGTACTGAAAAGAACTGGCCGCACATTCACGACACAATCTTCTACTACACCAAAACCGATGCTTTTGTATTTTATCCAACACGGATCAAAGCGGACGAGGCGAAGATGCCGCACACATTGATTACCGGAGTAGATGGTAAGAAATATCAAACCTACGAATTGACAGGCGCAGGTGTAACCAAGGAGGGAGAAACAGGAAAGTCTTGGCGTAATTTCAATCCCTCGCAGATGGGAAGACATTGGGGTAACGGATTCGCGCAGATGGAAGAATGGGATGCAGCGGGTTTGATTCACTGGCCCAAAGATGGCGGTTTTCCGCGTCGCAAGGACGCAGAGCCATTTGATCCTAGCTTGCGGACCGTAATCGTCGGAGATTTTTGGTCCGATATTGATCGGATCAACCAGGCTGCTAAAGAACGCCTTGGATACGACACGCAGAAACCTCTTGCTCTGCTGGAACGTCTCATCACTGCTAGTAGCAACGAGGGCGACGTTGTGCTTGATCCTTTCTGCGGGTGCGGGACAGCCGTTCACGCGGCGCAGAATCTACGCCGTAGATGGATCGGCATCGACATCACCCATCTAGCGATTTCGCTCATTGAGAAGAGGCTGAATGATGCCTACAAGAAACAAGCCAAGTTCGAGGTCATCGGCACGCCCCGCGATCTTGACGCAGCCATCGATCTTGCTGACCGCGACAAATACCAGTTCCAGTGGTGGGCGGTGTCTTTGGTCAACGCTCAGCCCTTCCAGGGAAAGAAGAAAGGGGCGGATACGGGGATCGACGGACTCAAGTTCTTCCGTGATCTGGACCGGAAGGAAGTTCACAAGATCGTCATCAGTGTGAAAGGTGGAGCGACTCTCAAAGCCGATGACGTGCGCGCGTTGAACCACGTCCGAGAGCGGGAGAAAGCGGATGTAGCCTTGCTCGTCTCGCTCGCCGAACCAACAGCCGGGATGCGGAAAGACGCTGCGGCGGCTGGGCTGTACAGCAGCCCAAACGGAAAGAAGTTTCCTCGCGTACAACTGCTCACCATTGAGGGTTTGCTGAGCGGCAAAGAGCGCGCAGAACATCCCGACTACGATCCCGACCTGAATTTCAAGAAAGCTGGGCAGGAACATACCGCACACCAAGCCGACCTGCTCTAGATTTGCTGCCCGGGTGGCTGGGGAGGCGGCTATGTGTCCCGGCGTCAGGCGCGTTCACCTGTCGCCCGCTGCGCGATCCGCAGTAGATCGAGGGTAGTGTCGCCCTCCCGGTGACCACCCACGGGGCCGCCGTGCTCGCGGACTAGGTGCGCGGTGGGTAAGTGGGAATGATGCACCATTCCGGCGCGCGCCGCTGGAAGCGCGGGATCACGCACGTTATGCAGGCATGAGTGGACACCCTCGCTGCCATGCTTGCCGCGCTCGCCGAGCCGGTTACGACCGCCGCCAAGGGTGCGTCCGCGCCCGTGCTCGGGGAGAAGCTGGTCCGCACCATTCATCCGACGGTCAAGGTGCTCAATGCCTCGAAAGGGTTGGTCCAGTACATCGCCAGCGACGAAAGCCTCGACAGCTACCGGGAAATTGTCCGTGCCGCTGGCTGGCAGTTCGACCGCTTCCGCAAGAACGCCGCGTTCGTCGATTCGCACGACTACAGCACAGTGAAGAATCTGCTGGGCTGTGTCACTGACTACAGCATCGACACGCAAAAGGGGCAACTGGTCGAGACTGTCCAGTGGGCCATCGACGTGCCCGGCAATGACTTGGCTCGGCTGGGCTTCTCGATGACGGAAGCGGGTTATTTGAAGGCTGTTTCCGTTGGCTTCGCGCCCACCTCTTACGTTTCTCGCGGCTGGTCCGATGAGTCGGACTGGCTTGCCGCCGTGGCGTTGCTGAAGTTGCCCGCCGCCGATGCCGCCGTTGCCCAGGTGATCTACCTGTCGCAGCAGCAGTTAGAACTTTCCGCGTGCATCATCGGCGCGAACGGCAACGCGGTTGCCAAGGCTTACGCCGGTGGCGCGCTGAGCGATGAGGACCTGGACCGGCTCACGCTCGCCACGGAAAAACAGATTTCGCAGATGGTCACTCGTTCGACTGGTTCCGCGCCTACCAACCCTGCCGATGGCGCGGCGACCCTGGTACGGCAGGAACGTGCGGACTTTTTGCGGGAATTGCAGCAACTCACCAACCGCAGTTAACCCATTTATGATCCGTACCATTCTCACCGGGCCTGCCGTGCTCTCGGCGCACGCCAGCCCGCTCGTCAGCAACCGCTTCCGGCGCGTTTTCCACGACAAGGAAAATGAGTTCACCAACGTTGACCCCAGCAAGCTCACCGAAGAGCAGTTTCGGGGTATTACCCTGAAGGGTGTCAAGGACATTTCCGAAAAGTCCAGCACGCTGGTCGAGGAGCACAAGACGCTCAAGACGCAGGCCGAAGAAATGGACAAGGTGCTCAAAGACGCCACCAAGTCTCTCGGCGAACAGGCGACGAAAATCGGGTAGTGGTTACGGTGCGAGTGAAAGGTTGTAGTGATGCACGAACAGGCGCAG
>CALMAQ010000215.1 GCA_937859745.1 uncultured Verrucomicrobiota bacterium
CCGGTCAACCAGATTGCCAACCCCGCTGTTACCACCACCGCGAACCCCCAGGAGGAAGTCACCAACTGCGCGGGGCGGATCCGGATCCGCACCGAAGGCGCGCAGTTGCGGCCCGGCATGAGCACGACCGCTGATGTCGAAACGGCCACCGTGTCCAACGTGGTCGCGGTGCCGATCCAGGCCGTGACCAAACGCAGCCTGGCGGACAATCTCAGCCCGGAGGAACGCGACAAGAAGAAGACCCAGGCGCAAGCGGCCGAGCAGGCGGCCAACGACAATTCCGTGGAACTCGAAAAAGGCAAGACTCTCACCGACCGCGAAAAGGCCGAACACAACAAGCTGCAAAGCGTCGTGTTCGTCAAAAAGCAAAGTACCGTGCAGATGCTGCCTGTCGAAACGGGCATCGCGGACAATTCCTACCTCGAAGTAAAGAAGGGGATCCAGCCGGGTGAGGAAATCGTCAGTGGCCCCTACCGGGCCATCAGCCGCCTCTTGAAGAACGGCTCGAAGATCGTGCTCGACAAAGCGCCTTGACCGGGTTGCCGGAGCCCCATCCAACTCCCATGATCGCCGAGTCCACCATCGCCACGCCGAAAGCGTTCCGCGCCCCCGGCCCGCTCGTCATCGAGATCGCGGGAGTCACCAAGGTCTACGAGATGGGCAGCGAGACGATCCACGCTCTGCGTGGAGTCTCCATGAGCATCCGTCGCAACGAGTATCTCGCGATCATGGGCCCGAGTGGCAGCGGCAAATCGACGATGATGAACATGCTCGGCTGCCTGGACACTCCGACTGCGGGCAAATACGAGTTCAACGGCAAGAACGTCGCCACCATGGACGACGACGAACTGGCGGACATCCGCAACCGGGAAATCGGCTTCGTCTTCCAGACGTTCAACTTGCTGCCTCGCTCGAATAGCCTCCACAACGTCGAACTGCCCCTGATCTACGCGGGCCTTCCGGCCGACGAACGGCGCGAGCGGGCCATCGAAGCGCTGGAGAACGTCGGCCTCGGGAACCGCCTCCACCACCGGCCCAACGAGCTTTCCGGCGGCCAGCGCCAGCGCGTGGCCATCGCACGTGCCCTCGTCAACCGGCCCTCGATCATCCTGGCCGACGAACCGACAGGGAATCTGGACAGCCGCACCGGCGAGGAGATCATGGCCCTGTTGGAGCAACTCTACACCCAGGGCAACACGATCATCGTCGTCACCCACGAGCCCGACATCGCCGAACACGCGCGCCGCGTGGTGCGCCTGCGCGATGGCCTGATCGAAAGCGACGTTGCCAACCTGTCATGAAACGCCTGCGTTTCGAGTTCGTCGAAAGCTTCAAGATCGCTTACGCGCAGATCGCGGCCAACCGCACGCGTAGCTTCCTGACGGCACTCGGCGTCATCATCGGCATCGTCGCCGTTACGCTGATGGGCACGGCCATCGGCGGCATCAACACGGGGTTTAATCGCTCGATGGCGCTCTTGGGGGACGACATCCTCTACGTTAGCAAACATCCTTGGGCTTCCGACCGCGATGACTGGGAGTTCCGCAACCGCCGCGACATCAAGAGCGAGTACGCCGAACGGCTCCAGACCATCATCGACGCCACGCCCAACTCCGAACTCGTTCGGGCCGTGCCCACCGCCAACACGTTCCGCAACGTCGTGCGTGGCGCATATCAGGTCAGCAACGTCTTCACCCTGGGCACGACCGACGAATACCTCGACATTTCCTCGCTCGATTTCCGCGACGGCCGCTTCTTCAACGCGACCGAGAGCCGCGGCGGCCGGAACGTTTGCGCGCTGGGCTGCGACGTGGCCGACGCGCTGTTTCCGGAGGGTGGAGCGCTCGGCCAGGATGTGACCCTGAGCAATCAGCGCTTCCAGGTCATCGGCATCTTCGCCAAGCAGGGAACCTTTCTGGGCCTGTTTTCCTTCGACAACCAGATCGTGATTCCGCTGGCCGCCTTCAAGAAGTTTTTTGCCAAGAAAGGCAGTGACTCGGATGTGCGGGTCAAGGTCCGCAGCAAGGAACGCATGAACGAAGCCCGGGCGGAACTCGGCGGTGCGATGCGCCGGGTGCGTGGGCTGTTGCCGGACCAGGACGACGATTTCGCCATCAGCGCGCAGGAGTCATTCAAGCAGGCCCTGGAACCGGTCAAGGCGAGTATCGCGCTGGCGGGGCTATTCATCACGGGATTATCCCTTTTTGTCGGTGCCATCGGCATTATGAACATCACGTTTGTCAGCGTGCGTGAACGGACCCGCGAGATCGGCACGCGCAAGGCGCTCGGAGCGTTGCGGCGGACGATCCTGCTCCAGTTCCTCATCGAAGCGGTGTCCATCTGCCTGCTGGGAGGATTTGCAGGGCTGGTGTTCTCGTGGCTGCTCTTCCAGGGGGTCGGAGCAGCGTTTCCCTCCTTCCCGATCGAGTTTTCCATCAACCTCGTGCTCGTCGGGCTGCTCATTTCCGTGGCGACCGGCGTGGTGTCGGGCTTCGCACCGGCCTGGTCGGCGTCGCGCCTCGATCCGGTGGCCGCGTTGCGCTACGAGTAGCCTCCCCCAAGTCCTTCTATGCCTTTCCTAGAAGTCCTCCGTCTCGCCTACGCCGCGCTGAGCGCTAACAAGCTGCGCTCGGGGTTGACGATGCTCGGCATCACCATCGGCGTTTTTTCGGTCATCAGCGTCATGACGGCCACCGGGGCGTTGCAGGCCTCGGTCGAGACCGGGCTGAGCTTCCTCGGATCGAACTTTTTCCAGTTCGCCAAATACCCTGCGCTGGGCGGCGGCGGCCCGCAGGCAGCGAGCAAGTACGGCAACCGGCGTAACGTCACTTTCGAGCAGGCCATGGTCTACAAGCGCCTGATGGCCGACACGGGTGCTGTCATCAGCCTGAAGGTATTCGACGGCAACAAGCGCGTCAGTTACGGCCGCCTCCGCACCAACCCGAACATCAGCATCGTTGGCACGAACGAGAACTTCCTCGCTTCCAACAGCTACACGATGGGCGAAGGACGCAACTTCAACGAAAGCGACGTGAACCTCGCGCGGAGCGTCGCCATTATCGGGACCGATATCCGGAAACGTGTTTTCCCGGTCGAGGACGCCATCGGCAAGCTCATCAAGATCAACGAGAAAAACTACACGGTTATCGGCGTGCTCGAGGAGAAAGGCAGCAGTCTCGGCGGCAGCCAGGACGCTTATGTGCTCGTGCCGATTACGCGGTTCTTCGAGGATTATGGCCGGGTCAACCGCACCGTGAATGTTGCCACCCAATCCACCTCCCAGCAGACCTATGAGCGGACGTTCAACGCCGGGATCGGCGCGATGCGGGTCGCCCGGGAAATCAAGCCCGGTGAGGACAACGATTTCGAGGTCTTCACCAACGACTCGCTCGTCGGCGCGTTCGCTGCAGTGGCGAACGCCGTGCGCGCGGGGGCGTTCGTCATCAGCAGCGTCGCGCTGCTGGCCGCCGGGATCGGCATCATGAACATCATGCTCGTGAGCGTGACGGAACGCACCAAGGAGATCGGCATCCGCAAATCTATCGGCGCAAAGAAGCGTGACATCCTGCGTCAGTTTCTCGTCGAAGCAGTGTGCCTGTCGGAGTTGGGCGGCTTGGTCGGCATCCTGCTTGGCGTGGCGGGCGGCAATGCCGTGGCTTCCTTCCTCAAGGCAGACGTGCTGTTCCCTTGGGGCTGGGCCGTCGCCGGGCTGTTGGTCTGCTCGGGCATCGGCATCGGCTTCGGTCTCTACCCGGCATGGCGCGCCGCGGCCCTTGATCCTATCGAAGCTCTGCGTTTCGAGTAGGAACTCTGTGCAGGTGCAGGCTGTCAGGAGCAATAGCTACTCTCGACGCGTTCGGCCACGTCCTGGAACGCGGAATCCACCTCGTAGATTTCCATCATGCAGGCGAGGTACTTGTCTTTGTCCTGGCTCTGCTCGTACACGCAGCCGAGGCGGTAGATGACATCCTTCTTCAAGGCATCCATGTTCGGCAGCTTGTTGCGGACGTCCTCGTACTGCTTGACCGCGAGATTCGAGATGTTCTTGGCCTCGAAGCACTGGCCAAGCAGGTATTTGGCCTTCAGGCCGAGGTTGGGACTGTGCTGGGCCTTCTGGAGTTCCGCGATGGCATCGGTATACAGCCCGGCGCGGACCAGTTGCTCGCCCAGTTCATAGCGGAACGTCAGGTCTGTCGGGTTGCGCTCGACCCGTTGCTTCGCGGTGTCGACCAGCATCGCCGCCTTCTGGCGTTTGAATTCGATCAGTTCAATTTTGAGCCTCGCCACCGTTTCCCGCGTCTCCTCATCGGCGGTAGCCCCGTTGTGGTCCGCGCCCTGACCTCGCAGCCATTCCTCGCGACTGGCGATTTGCCGGCCGAGGTTCTTCAGCGTCAGGTCATTGACCTTGCGGATGAGGCCCGGGTCGCTGTTCTTGGTCAATTGCACCGCCCACTGGTAATACTGGATGGCGCTGTCTAGGTCCTCCTTCTGCTCGTTGAGGCTCGCGATCTTGCGGACCACGTCCAGGTTCTCCTGATTCTGATTGTAGAGCCCGTACTGCTCGGCGAGCAGGCCATCGATCATGTCCTCGCTCTTGACGATGCGGCCCGCTTTTTCGAGCTGCTCAGATTCCTCCTTGTTCTTGAGCACGTCCCGATAGCTCGTGCCATCCTTGCCGATTTGGTCCCAACCACCCGTCCGCATGGACGCGCGCGCAGCCGCGTCCTTGCCACCCTTGATCGCGGCAATGTCCGCCGGATTCAGCACGTTGATCCGGTTATAGACTTCGATGGCCTTTTCCGGTTGTTCCGAGCCGGAGTAGTGCTGGGCCAGCTCGTGCATGATCCTGGTGTCCTTGGGGCTAGCATCCACCATGGTTTCCAGAGCAAACCCGACCAACTCGACCATCCCGGCCGCTACGGCGGCGTCGCGCAGCAGCATGTTCCCCTGCATGTTGTGAGGGTTTTTCTCTAAAATCTTCTCGGCGGCAATGAGGGCTGCTTGGGGATCCTTCTTGATCAATCCCTGCGACTTCATCGCTTGGATCGATGACCCCGAAAGCCCCTTCAGGAACCCCTTGTTGCTCTTGGTTGAAACGATCTCCGCGCGCCGCAGCCACTGCCGTCCCACGAGGAACGCGGGAGACTCCTTGAGCACCGCTTGGATGAGAGAAATGGCGTAGCCGTAGTTGTGCAGCTCGATGGCGCTTGTGGCCTTGAGCCACAGGCTCTTGGCGCTGGGGGAAAGCTCCTTTTCAGTCGTGACGGCCATATCAGCTCAGAGGGGGTGACGAAGGCAGGTTCAATGTACTAATTCCGGCCAAGGAAATCCAGAGTTTTGCTTTCCACGCACACGGCGGCCAAAACGCAAACAGCCGGATGGTCTTGCGACCATCCGGCTATTGTGGTGATCTGGATTTCGGGCGATTGCCCTCGAACCGGCAGGAGCCAAGCAGGACTTAGTAGTCCATGCCGCCCATGCCACCCATGCCGCCACCGGGATGACCACCGGCCGCAGGCTTCTCCTTCTCGGGCAATTCGGTCACGACCGCCTCGGTCGTGAGTAGCAAGCCGGAGATGGACGCTGCGTTCTGTAGGGCGCTGCGGGTGACCTTCGTCGGGTCAACCACGCCAGCCTTGACGAGGTCCACGTACTCGCCCGTGGCAACGTTGTAACCTTCGTTGCCGCCGCGCGCCTTCACCTCTTGGACGATCAGCGCGCCTTCTTGGCCCGCGTTATCGGCCAACTGGCGCAGGGGCGCTTCGATGGCGCGGCGGATGATCTGGAGACCCACCGCTTCATCACCTTCGAGCTTCACGGCGTCAAGGGCCTTCTGGGCACGGATCAACGCGGTACCGCCACCGGGGACGATCCCCTCTTCCACAGCCGCACGGGTCGCATGGAGGGCATCCTCAACGCGCGCTTTCTTTTCCTTCATCTCGGTCTCGGTCGCAGCACCGACGTTAATGACGGCCACGCCACCGGCGAGCTTCGCCAGACGCTCTTGGAGTTTCTCGCGGTCGTAGTCACTGGTCGTTTCCTCGATCTGGCGGCGGATCTGGTTCACGCGACCCTGGATGTCGCTGCTGGTGCCCTCGCCTTCGACGATGGTCGTGTTTTCCTTGTCGATGGTGACGCGCTTGGTCTTGCCGAGGTCATCCAGCGTGACGTTCTCCAGCTTGATGCCGAGGTCTTCCGTCAGGCAACGGCCACCCGTGAGGACGGCGATGTCTTCCATCATGGCCTTGCGGCGATCACCGAAGCCCGGGGCCTTGACGGCCGCGACCTGCAACGTGCCACGCAGCTTGTTGACCACGAGGGTCGCCAAGGCTTCGCCTTCCACGTCTTCGGCGATGATGAGCAAGGGACGGCCGCTCTTGGCCACCTTCTCGAGCAGCGGGAGCAGGTCCTTGAGGGAGCTGATCTTCTTCTCGTGGATGAGGATGTAGGCGTTGTCGAGGATCGTTTCCATGCTCTCCGCATTGGTCACGAAATAGGGCGACAGGTAGCCCTTGTCGAACTGCATGCCTTCGACCACGTCGAGCGTGGTTTCAATGCTCTTGGCTTCCTCAACCGTGATGGTGCCATCCTTGCCGACCTTGTCCATCGCGTCGGCGATGATCTCGCCAATGTTCTTGTCCCAGTTGGCGGACACGGTCGCCACCTGTGCGATCTCCGTGCGGTCGCTGACCTTCTTGGAGATGCGCGCCAGTTCGGCCACCACGGCCTCGACGGCCTTGTTGATGCCGCGCTGCAGGCTGGTCGGGTTCGCACCGGCCGTCACGTTGCGGAGACCTTCGCGGTAAATGCTCTCGGCGAGCACCGTGGCCGTCGTCGTGCCGTCACCCGCGATGTCGCTCGTCTTGGAGGCGACCTCTCGGACGAGTTGCGCGCCCATGTTCTCGTACGGGTCTTCCAACTCGATCTCCTTGGCGACGGTGACACCGTCCTTGGTGATGGTCGGGCTACCGAATTTCTTGTCCAAGATCACGTTGCGGCCGGCCGGCCCAAGCGTTGCCTTGACGGCGCGGGCGAGTTTCTCGACGCCCCGGAGCAGCGCCTGACGCGCTGATTCATCGAACTGCAGTTGTTTGGCTGCCATAATGTTTTGAGAGTAGTCTGAGGTTAAAATCTAAATGGTTTCGTGTGGCTGGGCGGTTCAGCCGAGCACGCCGAGGATGTCGTCTTCGCGCATGATCAAATAGCTTTCGCCGTCGATCTTGACTTCCGTGCCGCCGTACTTGCTGATAAGCACCCGGTCGCCGAGCTTGACGGTAAATGCGATCTTCGCGCCCTTGTCGTCGAGCTTGCCGGTGCCGAGGGCGACGACTTCGCCCTCCTGCGGCTTCTCTTTGGCGGAGTCGGGGATGATAATCCCGCCTTTTTTCACTTCTTTCTCGTCGATGGGGTGAACAAGCACCCGATCGGCGAGGGGTTGCATTTTAATGGCCATATGATTGGTAGGTTCTACGTGCTATTTTGGGTGTTTGACCCGGCAGCCACGGGCTACCGGGCAAAAGGTGAGTGGGTGATTCGGTGAGAAACGGCGAGAACGCGGGGCTTACTTTTTCTTCTTGTCGTCATCGACCATCTCGAACTCGGCATCGACCACGTCTCCATGGGGAGCAGTGGTGCCGCCGTCGTCGGGTGCCGCCTGGCTAGGCTGGCCACCGGTCGAGGGTTGTTCCTGCGAGGCCGCCGCTTGGCGGTAGAGGTCCGCGCTGACTTCCTGGAAGCGATTTTGCAGCGTCTCCTGGGCGCTCTTGATGGCATCAGTGTCAATGCCTTCCAGCGCCTTGCGGACCCCGGCGATAGCTTCCTCAATGGATGTTTTTTTGTCAGCGGGCAGTTTATCGCCCAAGTCCTTCAGTTGTTTCTCGCACTGGTATGCAAGGTTGTCGGCGCTGTTGCGCGTCTCAATGGTCTCCTTCGCCTTGTTGTCCTCGTCGGCGTGTGACTCGGCCTCCTTGCGCATCCGCTCGATTTCGTCTTTGGACAGTCCGCTGGAACCCGTGATGGAGATTTTCTGCTCCTTGTTAGTCCCAAGGTCCTTGGCAGAAACGTTGAGGATGCCGTTGGCGTCGATGTCGAACGTGACCTCGATCTGCGGCGTACCGCGCGGCGCGGGCGGGATACCATCAAGGTGGAACGTCCCGAGGTTCTTGTTGTCACGGGATAGCGGGCGTTCACCCTGGAGCACCTTGATCTCGACGCCGGGTTGGCTGTCGCTGTAAGTCGAGAAGATCTGCGATTTGCGCGTGGGCACCGTCGTATTGCGCGGGATCATCGGGGTTGCCACACCGCCAGCCGTTTCGATGGCCAGCGTAAGGGGGCTCACGTCGAGCAAGAGCACATCCTTCACGTCTCCCTTGAGCACACCGCCTTGGATCGCGGCTCCCACCGCCACCACCTCGTCGGGGTTGACTCCCTTGTGGGGCTCCTTGTTCACCAGACGGCGGGCGGTCTCGACGACCTTCGGCATGCGGGTCATGCCACCGACGAGCACCAACTCGTCGATCTTGTCGGCGCTAATTTCCGCGTCGCGCAGGCAATCCTTGACCGGCTTGACCGTGCGCTCAAAGAGATCGTCCGTTAGTTGCTCGAGCTTGGCGCGGGTGATCTGCTTTTGAATGTGTTTCGGGCCAGTCTGATCCGCCGTGATAAACGGCAGGTTGATCTCGTAGTTCTGGGCGGACGAAAGTGCGATCTTGGCCTTCTCAGCCTCCTCCTTGATGCGCTGGATCGCGTCCACCTGCTTGCTCAAATCGATGCCGGTGTCGTTTTTGAACTCGTGGATGATGAAGTCGATGAGTTTGTTATCCCAATCGTCGCCACCAAGGTGGGTGTCGCCGTTGGTCGCGCGGACTTCGAAGACGCCTTCGCCGATGTCAAGCACCGAGATATCGAACGTGCCGCCACCGAGGTCGTACACCGCGATCTTTTCGTCCTTCTTCTTGTCGAGGCCGTAGGCAAGCGAAGCTGCCGTCGGTTCGTTGATAATGCGGAGAACTTCCAATCCGGCGATTTTGCCGGCGTCCTTGGTCGCATTGCGTTGGGAATCGTTGAAGTAAGCGGGGACCGTAATAACCGCTTGGGTGATCTTTTCGCCGAGCTTGGATTCGGCGTCCGCCTTGAGCTTGGCGAGGATCATCGCGGAAATTTCCGGCGGCGAGTAGCTCTTCTTCTCGCCGTTGACCATGACCTCGACGGCCACATCGCCGTTGCTAGCACGGACAGTTTTGTACGGGATGCGCTGCTCCTCGTCTTTCACCTCGTCAAATTTGCGGCCCATGAACCGCTTGATAGAAAAGATTGTGTTGCTAGGGTTGGTGACTGCCTGACGCTTTGCAGCTTGGCCTACAAGACGTTCGCCACTCTTCGTAAAAGCGACGATGGAAGGGGTCGTCCTAGCCCCTTCGGAGTTTTCGAGAACCACAGGCTCGCCATTTTCCATGACGGCCATGCACGAATTAGTCGTGCCAAGATCAATGCCAAGAATTTTAGCCATAAGTGAAAGAAAAAGCTGCGTTCCATAGAGCACAGAATATTCCTCGATGTGATGCCTTCTATAAGTCAGCGTGCGGCAGATACTAATGAATTACCATCCCTGGATCTTGACGCATGCCAAGCGACAAGATGTCTCTCTGCTGTCACAGTCAGAGGCACGATCGTGACATTCTGCGTCCCGGGCACGACCACAAACGCGATGGGCATATCCGTGGAGTTTGATGTTCCCTTCAACGACCGTAACCGGTAAGGTGAGCCGTTCTTCACGGTATGAATCAAATGGCCGATGCTTCGTTGAGCCCGCCGCAAAATGCCACTCCATTGCCGGTAATTGGAGAGCGCGACATCGTCTTCGCGTGCCCGGCCTGCGTTGGCGAACTGGTAGTAGACAGCGCGGGGGCAGGAATGGAAGCGTTCTGCCCTCACTGCGGAGTGGCGCTGACGATTCCAGAGTACCAAGCTCGTGAGCAGGCTCCACCCACCCTTGATGGTCTGGCGAGCGAGCTGCGTCCTCCCCCTCCTGCTCCACCCGCGAGAACCTTCGACTTTGCCGGTCAGACTTCCGAACAGCTCGAGCGCCGCTCGGGCGAGTTGAAGCATCAACTCAAGGAAAATCGCTCCCAGGACACGGAGATGCGCGGCCACGTCAACCGGGCCACCATGGAACTCCATCGCCTCCAGTTGCGGCTCAAGAAGCTCCAGGAGAGGCAGGTGGACATCGAAGCGGAGCTGGACTCCCTGAAAGCTTTCTCCAAGAGCAAGGGCTGACAGCTCAGCCGAGGAAAAAGGTGCATTGGTACACTCCGGGTTTTGAGTCCTCCTCGCGTTCCACCCGGCAGTTGAGTACCCGCTCGAACAACTCTTTCTCGAGCCTGGCAATGATCGGGTAGCGGCGAAGCACGTCCTCGATGGGAGAGTGGCGCTCCACGATGCAAGGCTTCAGGAGGGTCGGGTTGTGGTCCGGTCCGTACCCGCAATCGCCGAACTGGGACATGTACCCGTCGCTGGCCCGTAAATCGGTGAATTCAGCAGCCCGCCCGCGTAGATCGGTCGCGGTCAAACGGACGCGGTAAGCCTCCGCGCGCTGGTTGAAGATGCCGAAGAGGATCTTGGTGGGCGCAGCGGTCCCGTATGCCTGCTGCACAGCCTCCAAGATTTCGATCGTCAGCGGGTTGCGAACCTCCGGGAAAAGCGTTTTACCCCGCTTGGTCAGGCGGTAGAGCATCTCAGGACGGCCAACTGGCTTGGGTCGCCGCCAGGTGTCCAGGTAGCCCTCGCGCTCCAGGGCAAGGCAATGCTGCTTGATGCCCATGTAGCTCATCCCGAATTGGACAGCCAATTCTTTGACGGATTTGCCTCCATCGCGCTTGAGCACGGTCAGAATGTCCAGGCGCTGGCTGCGCCCGATTTCGCGGATCAACTTCTGGTTCATCGGCACCCGCAGTCGCACGCGGCCCCCTCCGCAACGACGGTGCCAGAAGCATCTAACCGAGCGAAATGATTTGCACGCAAAAACCGTGCATACCGATGCAAACTCCTGCCCGGCGAGCGATTGTCGATGAAGACGAGATGCTCTTCGTTCGACACGTCAATCCGCCTTGATGACGAAGAAGGTCTTGCCTCCGGGCCGCTCGACGTAACAGAGCACGCCCCTCTTGGTGTCGGCTCCCTTCGCTGCGTCCTTGAATCCCGCCGGGTCTTTGACCGGTTTGTCGTCCACCGCCGTGATGACATCCTTGGCGATGATCCCTGCCTTGGCAGCGGGGCTCTCGGGTGCCACAGTGATCACCAGCACGCCGTTGTTCGTCGAGATTCCGAGGTTTGCGGCAAGCTCCTTCGTCAGCTCCTGGAGCTGCATCCCGTAGGACCGGCCGCTGTCTTGGCGTGCGCTTTCGGGTTCCTGCGCTTCCCCGGGGCCGCCCGCCCCGGTTTGTGCGACCGGCGTGGGCAGTTCGCCTGTTAGGACGGACACTTTGATAACCTTGCCCTTGCGGAACACGGTTAACTGTACCGTCGCCCCCACTTTTTTGTTGAGGATTTGTTTCTGGAGTTCGCGGTCCGAACCGACCGCCACTCCGTCCACTTCCGTGATCACATCCGCCTGACGCAGGTCACTTTTGCTCGCCGGGGTGTCCGACAGGATCGTGTCCACGATCACTCCCTTTTTCACCCCGTTGAAGACCGTGCCGTAGTGATCCGGGGTATCCTCGCCGATGGAAGTGATTCGCACACCGATGTACGGGCGGATCATGCGTCCCATGTGGATGAGTTGGTCGCCGACCTCGCGCAACATGTTACTGGGGATCGCAAAGCCAAGGCCACGGTTGAGACCGTTGATGAGTGTGTTCATCCCGATCACCTTGCCGTCGAGGTTCACCAGCGGCCCGCCGCTGTTGCCAGGATTGATGGAAGCGTCGGTCTGGATGAAATCCTCGTAGTTGTCGTTGTTGAGTTCGAGCTTGTTGCGCCCTTTGGCGCTCACGACGCCCGTCGTGAAGCTGTAGTCCAGGTTGTACGGCACGCCGATGGCACAGGCGATCTCCCCCACCCTCACACTCTCGCTGTCGGCCAGTTCGGCCACCGGCAGGTCGCTCGCCTCGATCTTCACCACGGCGATGTCGGATTTTTCGTCTGTTCCGGCCAGCCTGGCAGGAAACGCCCGTCCGTCTTTGAGGCGCACGTTAATTTTCTCCGCCCCGGCCACGACGTGGTTGTTCGTCAGGATGTAGCCGCTGGATTGGATGACGAAGCCGGAGCCCTCGCTTTGCGGCGGCTTGCGGCGGCCCGCCGAGGAATCTGGTGCCGTGCTGTCGCCCGGTCCCTGCCGGGAGAAGAAATCGGGGAAATAATCCGAGGTCTCGCTCTCGCCGGTCGGCTTCTTGATCACGTCGATGATTACAACCGCAGGGGCTACTCGCTCGAACACGTTTACGAAGGCATCATTTAATTGCTGTGCAATCGTTTTGGCCGGCGATGGGGGGACCACCGGTTCCGGCCTGGGTGCGGGGATAACCGCAGGCGCTTTCTCGGGCAGCCTGGCGTTGTCCTGGCCGAGACAGTCGCCTCCCCGAATCGTGGTGATCAGCAGGAAGCACGCGGGGAGAAATTTTCTCATGGCGAAAATATGGTATATTAAGCGAGCCATTCTGGAAAGCTCCACGAGCGGTGACAAGCCGGTCGAAACCTGCCATGTGCCGCCGGTTTGACAACCCCATCCACCCTCTTACCGTCTGGCGGTTAAGATATTATTCTGGAAATGAACGCCCCAGCTCTTGAGGAGCAACCCGCCGCTTCGACGGCCCCCGCCGCGGATAAAGCAGCCCTCGGCCACACTCGCGCCTTCACCTCCCTGGCCCCCGGTTACTGGCCGGAAGTTCCACCTGAACAATGGAATGACTGGAAATGGCAGCTCAAAAACCGGGTCACCAGCCTCGCGCAGCTCGAACAGCATCTGGTGCTCACTCCGAACGAGCGTGCGGGTGTGCTGGTCGCCGGCAGCAAGCTGTCGCTGGCGGTCACTCCGCACTTTTTCAACCTCATCGAGCGTGACAACCCCGATTGCCCCATCCGCCGACAGGTTGTTCCCCGGTTCGAGGAGTCGCTGACGACCCCGTTTGAGATGGCCGATCCTTGCGGTGAGGATAGCCACATGCCCGTGCCGGGCCTCGTACACCGGTACCCGGACCGAGTGCTTTTCCTCGTCACGGACCGTTGCGCCAGCTACTGCCGCTATTGCACCCGCAGCCGGGTGGTCAGCGGAGCGGGCGAGCAGGAGTTGCACACGAACTTTGAGGAGGCGCTGCACTACATCGAAACTCACCCCGAAGTGCGCGACGTTTTGCTCTCGGGAGGCGATCCTCTGTTGTTCTCGGACGACAAGCTCGAAGGATTGCTGAGCCGCCTGCGTGCCATTGAGCACGTCGAGTTCATCCGCATCGGTTCGCGCGTGCCGATTTTCCTGCCTCAACGCATCACCCCGGCTCTCTGCGCCATGTTGCAGAAATACCATCCGCTTTGGATGAGCGTCCACGTCAACCACCCGCGTGAACTCACGCTGGAGGTCAAAGCGGCGCTGGAACGTCTGGCCAACTCGGGCGTCCCGCTCGGGAACCAGAGCGTCCTGTTGCGGGGGGTGAACGACAACGCCGAGACCATGCGCGCACTAATCCACAAGTTGCTGCGCTGCCGGGTTCGTCCTTATTACTTGTACCAGTTGGACTTGATCAAAGGGTCTTCCCACCTTCAAGTGCCCGTGTCCAAGGGAATCGAGATCATCGAAGGGTTGCGCGGGCATACCACCGGGTATGCTATTCCCCAGTACGTCATCGATGCTCCCGGAGGCGGCGGCAAGGTGCCCGTCAACCCGAACTATCTTATCTACCACGACCAGGAGAAAGTGGTGATCCGCAACTACGAGGGAAGGGTATTCGAATATCCTGAGCCTGCCGTATCTGCTCCTTGAGGGACCCCGGTTCTTCCGGCGGATCCCGTCGGGCTTACCGGCAGTCGCCTTTAATCCGTTCGTTGTCGTTTCAAAGTGGCTGGACTTGTCATCAAACCCCGCGCGCGCCTCTTCCACGGGCACGACTGGGTGTATTCGAGCGAGGTGCTCAAGGCATTCGGCACCCCGCAGCCCGGCGACGTGGTGTCGCTCAAGGACGGCAAAGATCACTTGTTGGGCAGCGCAATCTACAACCCGGTTTCGCAGATCGTGGCGCGACGGTTCTCGCGCCGTCGGCAGGATCTGGATGCGGATTTCTTCCGGCGGCGCATATTACAGGCGCTAGAGTATCGCCGACGCCGCGGGCTCGATCCTCGCCTTGGACGGCTCGTCTGGAGCGAGAGCGACGGCTTGCCGGGGGTTATCGTTGATCGCTACAACGACCATCTGGTCCTCCAGACCCTGACCACCGCGATGGACCAGCGAAAGCCATTGATCGTGGATGCATTGGTCGAGTTGCTGTCCCCAATTGCCATCATTGAGCGCAACGACGCCTCCGTCCGGCGCGCGGAGGGTCTGGAAGCGGCCGTGGGCACCCTGCATGGAGAAGCGGCCGGTGGGCTCTTGATCGAGGTCGATGGTTTGCAGTTTTCGGTTGACCTCCTCCAAGGTCACAAGACGGGATTTTACCTCGACCAGATCGACAACTACGCCGGGGTCGCCTGCATGGGCAAGGACCGGCGGGTGTTGGATTGCTTCAGCAATCAGGGGGCGTTCGCCTTGGCCTGCACGAAAGCCGGGGCAGCATCTGTCACCGCGGTGGAGATCAGTCGCGAGGCCGTGGCGCTCGCGCGCGCCAACGGTGAGCGCAACGGCATGTCTGCCATCGACTGGCGCGAGGCGAACGTGTTCGACCTGCTTCCCGCCGAGGAAAAGCGCGGCAGCCAGTACGACCTGATCATCTTGGACCCGCCCTCGTTCACGAAGTCGAAAAGCCAGATCAACGACGCCCTGCGCGGATACAAGGAACTCCACCTGCGCGCGCTCAAACTGCTTTCCCAAGACGGGCTACTGGCGACATTCTGCTGCTCGCACCACGTCGGCACCGGGGAATTTCGGCAGATGGTCATCGATGCTTCCGTGGACGCCCGGCGCGCCGTCCGTCAGATCGCTCGCTTCACGCAGGCGGCGGATCATCCGATTATCCCGACGCTGCCCGAGACGGAGTACCTCCAGGGCTACCTGTTCGAAGCAATGCCCGGACGATAAACCCCCGGGAGCTTGCATCCCTTCAGTCCCTCGCCCAGACGGCTTGGAGCACCTCCTCCTGCGCCCGCCACATCGCCGTCGCGTCCGCCGCGTCTTGGTCGAGGTGCCCGTTGAGGTGCAAGATCCCGTGCACGATGTAACGGGCGAGTTCCCGGCTGGTGGACTCTTGCTCCTGCGCCGCGCGTTTCATCGCCGTGGTGGCACTGACTAAAATTTCGCCGTGTTCAAAGGTGATGACGTCGGTGGGACCGTCCGCCTGCAAAAATTGCCGGTGGACCCGTGCAATCACCCGGTCGGAAACGACGGAAATCTCCATGGCGTCTAGGTCTGCGAGCACCGCCGTCCCTCTGCCCGCGTGAGGCAGACACTCCGCCACTGCCCGGTGGCACAGCGCCTCCAAGGAAGGATGATCGAATGGGACCGCTCGCTGCCGGTTATAAAGGGCAACGCGCACTAGAGGCAGGAAGAGCAAGGCTAGCCGTGTGCCGGGGCGACTTCCCGCGCGCGTTCTTGCGCCTTCTGCTCCCTCGCCATAACCGCCGAGGCGGAGGTCAAGCCGCTTACTGTGCCAGGAGCCTTCTTGGGATACGCCACCCGGCGGTGGAGCATGCTGTTGAGGGTGAAACAGAAGCTTTCCACCACCTCCCGCAGTTCGTGGAAAGTCAGTTCACAATCGTCGAGTTGGTGGTCTGCCACCCGATCATCGACGATCTCGTGCACCAGTTCCTCAATGCGCTGGGGTGAGGGCTTCTCCAGTGAGCGCGACGCGCTTTCCACGGCGTCTGCCAGGCTGATGATGGCGCTTTCCTTCGTCTGCGGCAGGGGGCCGCTGTAGCGAAAATTCTCGATGCGAACTTCCGGCACGTCTCCTTCGCGGTGGTGTAACGCCTTGCTGTCGGCACGCGCTTCCTCCTGTAGGCGCAACGCGCGGTTATAAAAGTAGCGCACGACCGAATTGCCGTGGTGCTGCTGAATCACGTCGATGATGGCAGGATTGAGGTTGTGCTTGAGCGCGAGATCGACCCCTTCCTTGACGTGGGCGATTAGGATGAGTGCGCTCATCGTCGGGGCGAGGTCGTCGTGCGGATTACGCTCCGTCCGCATGTTTTCGGTAAAATACTCGGGCTTCACCAGCTTGCCGATGTCGTGGAAATAGGCGCAGGTGCGGCACATGCTAGCGTTCGCGCCGATCCGCTCCGCCGCCGCTTCGGCGAGACGTGCGACGGACTGGCTGTGCTCGTAGGTGCCGGGTGCATCCATGGACAGACGCATGAGCAGGGGGTGATTGAGATCGGTCAATTCAAGCCACGACATGGCCGTGGTGAGTTGAAAGGTCTGCTCCAAGGCCGGCAGCGCCCCACTCACGAGCATGGCCGTCACGAGTCCGCTGCCGATAGCGGCCAAGCTCTGGTAGGCCACCATGTGCCAGTTCGTGTCTCCGAACGCCACCCGATAGACATCGATCAACCCGAACGACAGCGCGAGCAGCCATGTGGCCAAGCCGACATAGAGCCCCGCCCGGATAAATTGTCCCCGGCGGCGCACCTGCAAGGTGACGAACACGGCCACGAAACCGCTAATCAGGCTCATCGCCAAGAAAATCGCATCCACAAGGCTCCATAAGATGGAACCCCACAGGCTCACGAACACCGCCGCGAGGATGCCCTGGTTCTTGCCCAGCAGCGCCGAAATCACCAGCGGGGCCAAGGCGTAGGGGAAGAGCAGATTGCCGATACTGCGGTGCACGGTGCCGTTGGCCACGAAAACCAGCAGCGCCTTCATCACCGTGAGATGGATCAGGAACGTGCCGAACATCAGGACAACCCGGGAGTTCTTGGCGAACGTCTGGGGATGGTTGATCCAGAGTTGCGCCAAGGCCGTGAAAAATACCAACAGCGCAAACAGGAACTGCTCGGCCTGCTGCGGACGGGCTCCATAGAAGATCAACGCAGCCAATCCGGTCAGGAAGGCAAGAAAAATGAGCGTTTTGACTTGGCCGCTAGATTCCAGCGACCGCAGAAATTGGTTCTGCGCCGGTTTGCGGCGGGTCTTGCCGCAAGCAAAGCCTTTCTTGACGAGCTGATTCTTCTTCAGCGAGGCAAACACACCCATGGGGCCAACCATATAAATCGCAAGGAGGAATATGCCTCGGAACGCACGGGAGCGCGAGTCAATTCTTCCGTTTGCCGCGTTCGTCTGGCAGCCCGGCCGAGGCCTCTCCGTAACGGTGGTTGCGGTAGGCCCGGATGATGGACTGCACCAATTCGTGGCGCACCACGTCACTTTCCTCGAAGTAAGTAAACCCGATCCCGGGCACATCCTTGAGCGCCTGGATGGCCTCAACGAGACCCGAACGCTTGTTGGAAGGAAGGTCGATCTGCGTCCGGTCGCCGGTCACGACGCATTTCGATCCCTGGCCCATCCGGGTGAGGAACATGAACATCTGCTCGGTCGTCGTGTTCTGGGCCTCATCCAACACGATGAAAGCGTGGTCGAGCGTGCGCCCGCGCATGTAGGCCAGCGGAGCGATCTCCACCATGCGCCGGTCCATGTACTTCTGGAGTTCTTCCGGGTCCAGAAGGGTGTGTAGTGCGTCGTAAAGTGGCCGCAGGTAGGGGAAAATCTTCTCCTGGAGATCCCCGGGCAAGAAGCCGAGCGCCTCCCCCGCTTCCACGGCTGGTCGCGTCAGGATGATGCGCGCCACTTCTTCCTTGCGGAGCGCAGCCAGCGCGCTGGACATCGCCAGATAGGTTTTGCCCGTCCCGGCAGGACCCACGCCAAAGACCACGTCGTTTGAGCCGATGTTGCGGAGGTATTCGAGTTGGCCGGCCGTCTTGGCGATCACGGGGGCACGCTTGGCGGAGGTCTGGATTTTGACGCTGGCAAGCGACGTGAGGTTGGGCGAGGCCGCCTCGCTAGCCTCGGCAACCGAGCGCAACGCGTACATGAACTCGTGCTTGCGGATTGCCACACCATTCTGGCGGGCCTGGTCCAACTGCTCGAAAAACCGACGACCTTGAGCGACTTTGGCTGGTTCGCCTTCCAGTTTCACCCAGCCTTCCCGGGAAGTGACTTTGATGCCTAGTTTATCGTCCAACACCTTGAGCAAGCCCAGATCGTTTGCACAAAGTGCCGAAAGAACCCGAGCATTGTCGTAATGCAGAGTTTCCGTTGCCAGCGCACCATCGGACTTCGCAGGTATCCCTATCCCTGTGGCACTCTCGGGAGCCAAGTCCATTTCCTGTTCCGCGGGCATGCTGGAATGATTTCGGCGCGTCCCTATTGGAGACTGCCTATTTGTAACTGTAAACCAGCCCCCAGCCCGTGCGCTCTTCCTTGGAAGCTTCGATCTTTACGATCAGGAAGTAGGTGCCGGTCCGCTTGCATTTGACTTCCGCGCCCGCAAAGGAACCATCCGCCTTCTCGCTCTGCCAACTGGTGTTCTCCTCCACGAGCGTCCCATCGCTGTCGTAGACGTGGATCGAAATTTTAGCCGCTTTCGAGTCGGTGCCCATGCAGAACCAGTAGTTGTTGCCCTTGAACAACTGGTGGCTAATTGCCTTCGCCTCACCGACGGGGAGGTCACCGCCCCAAGTGTCCTCGCGCAGGGTGTAGCCGTTTTTGATGTACTTGTCCATCGCCTCCAACGCAAAGGACAGGCAGTCATCGACCGTCGCCCGGGCCGGCGCGACAAACGCGCAGAGCCCGAGAATGGCGACCATCAAAAGCGAGGTAAATTTCTTCACAGCAGCGGAATCGAATGGCGTAAATGGATGAGATGCCTGCGTACGCGGGGAATTCGCTGGTTCAGGGATCAATCGTTTTCACGAGGCTGCTCGTGATTTGGTTGATTTGCTCGACCGACTTGGCGGAGATCTGCCCGTCCGGACCCAGGATGATGAGCGGCTTGATTTTCTGTAGACCCTCCCGGAGGTCCCTGACCTCAGGATTGTTTTGCACCGACTCTTTCATACCTTTGAACTGGCTGTCGAAGGTATTGAGCATATCGGGCTGGTGGAGCAATTCGGCGCGATCCGGCTTGTAATCCTTGTTCACGAGCGAGGATAACGCCTGAGTGCCGCGCAGCCAGCCCGTGATGCTGACGAGTTCGGATTCATCGTGGCTCTTCTGACCTTCGAGCACTTGGCGCACGCTGCTCTGCGTCCGGTCCAGCTCCGCGCGCACGCCCGCCCAGTCCCCATTTTTGGAAGCGTCGATGATCGCGTTGCAATGCGTCAGCACCGCCTTTTGCACGTTAAGCGCGCCGGCCAGTTCGATGACCCGGTGGCCAATATCCTGTACCCGCGTTGCATCCTTGGCCTCGACGGCGACGAAACCGTTGGCAATCACCGTGCCCAGCAACATGGCGAACTCCTCTGGCTTCTTCGCGCGCTTCTTGGAGACCGGGGCCACTTCGCTGGCCCAGTTCAGGTTGTTGCCCAGCTTGTCTAGGGCGTTAAAAATCTCGCTCGGCACCGGGATCACCACATCCTGTTCGGAGTGGGCCAACTTGCTGACGTCGATGTTCCGCGGCGGGGGCGACTGCGCCACGGTCACGCTGGCGGGAAGGAGCGCAAGAACTACCGCGCAAAGCAGCACGGGGAGAAACATCAGCCGGAGTCGCGTCATCATCATAGCAGTCGTCACGTTGAACCGATGGGGCACGGTCGAGAGGGATAAAGACCATAGCCCCATCCAACCGTCAACCCCGACTTTCCGGGCGGCGTGATCGCTTCGTGCTTGCTTGTGCTGCTCCCCCGCTTTATCACCGCTTCTTTTTTGGCAGCATGATTCCGTATGACCGATAGCCGCGATTATCCCGGGCTGCTGGCGCGCTTCCGTTCCAAGCGCATCCTAGTGGTCGGCGACCTGATGCTCGACGAGTTCGTGCGGGGCCGGGTCAACCGGATTTCCCCGGAAGCACCCGTGCCCATCGTGGAGGTCAGTGAGCACTCGTACTACCCGGGCGGGGCGGCCAACGTGGCGCGTAACCTGCGCGAATTCTCGGACTCGGTGACGATCATGGGCATCGCCGGCAATGATCCCCACGCCGAAATCCTCAAAGGGCTGCTTCTGGCGCAGGACATCCGGCTCGCAGGGTTCCAGCAACACGAGGCATATCAAACCATCGTCAAAACCCGGATCATCGCCCGGCAGCAGCATGTGGTGCGAGTAGACCGGGAAAGCCCCACCGCCCCCCCGCCGGATTGCCAGCCCACGCGCCGGGGCGGGTTCGCGGCCCCGGATTTCCCGCCCCCCCCGCACGGCGAGCCGCTACGGCTCGCGGGTCTGGCGGGGCCGTGCAACGTCAGGGCGGCGGCAGCCCGAACCCTCGACGCGGCCGGCCTGCCCTGGATCGAGG
>CALMAQ010000216.1 GCA_937859745.1 uncultured Verrucomicrobiota bacterium
AGGCGCTGTGTACAACACCGCCATGCCCGCCGGGAACGCGGTGCGAAAGGACAAGCAGAGCGCGGACGTCCTGCCCTATGTGCGCGGCGAACTCGGCGGCAACGCCGCCGGACCCATCACCGAACAGGACATGGATCAGGCCCGCGCGAAGACCGAGACGCACAGCGACCCCTGGAACGAGCAGGAACTGCTGGCCATGCCGGAGGGTCCCCTGGGCGCTGGGCCCGCCGCGGCGGCCCCCGCGCCGGCGGGTCCCGGCGGCAACTCCAATCCGCCGAGTTCGGGCGCGGGCGCGGACAAGCCCGCGGCGGCTCCTGCCGGGCAAGGTCCTGCCCCGGCGGCACCTACTCCGAAATCTTGACAAAACACGCTTTATCGTCGTGATTGCTCTACCAGTTTTTACCCCGCGGCAGGAGTCCAGGCCCGGTTTCCACCACGCTATGACTCCCTCTCTTTCGACCGCGCTCCGCGGCACCTTCCGCCGCCTGCCCTCCCGCGCTTTTGCGGCGGCCTTGTTCGCCCTCGCCTTGCTGTTTGGCGGGGCGTCCCCGTTGCAGGCGGAGACGCGGGGCTTCAACATGTGGTGGGTGCCCGAGGGGGTGACGGTGGGCGCGCACGAGACCGACAGCTCTTGATGGTGATCTTCTGGCTGACCCTGGCCGTGTTCCTGGTCACGCAGAGCGTCTACGTGGTCTTCATCGTCAAGTACCGCTACCGCAAAGGAGTCAAGGCCGTCTACAGCCACGGCAACAACAAGCTCGAGCTGATCTGGACGGCCACCCCGGCGATGATCTTCATCGTGCTGGCGGTGTGGAGCGACCGGGTGTGGCTGCAACTGCGCGGGGCGGCACCCAAGGAGAGCCTGACCATTGACCTGGTGGCCTACCAGTTCGGCTTCCACATCCGCAATCCTGGCTTGGACGGCAAGCTGGGAGCCTACAACCAGGGCTTCGTCGAGAAGGGCGACAACAACTTCGGGCTGGACCTGAGCCACGACGATCCGGCCGGGCACGACGACTACCAGAGCGAGAATCAGGTGACCTTGCCCGTCAACAAGCCCGTGCAGTTCATCCTGCGCAGCCAGGACGTGATCCACGCCTTCTACGTGCCCGAGTTTCGCATGTACCAGGACATCGTGCCGGGCATGACCATCGACTGGGTGTGGTTCACCCCCGAGAAGCCCGGCCACTACGCGCTGGCCTGCAACCAGCTTTGCGGCAGCGGCCACTACAACATGCAGGCCAAGATCGATGTCGTCAGCCAGGAGGACTACCACAAACTCGTCGCGGAGAAGAGCGCCGGAGCAATCAAGGCATACGACGAGAAACAGAAGAAGGCCGCGGACGCCGCCGTGCCCGCCCCGGTCATCGCGGCCGCCGCGCAGTCCAACACCGTTCGCTAGCAACCTCTTTCAACCATGGAACAAGTCATTAACCCAGAAGTCTTGAGCCACGTGGGCAACCACCCTGCGGAGCATCTCCACGAACACCCGCACCACGGGTTCTTCCGTACCTACATCTGGTCGCACGATCACAAAATGATCGGCATCCAGTACCTGTTCGCCAGCATGTTCTTCGGGGCCATCAGCGGCGTCCTGGCGATGGCCGTGCGCTGGCAGCTCGGCTTCCCGGGCAAGCCCATGCCGGTGGTCGGCTACCTGCTCTCTTTGCAGAAGGACAGCGCCATCGTCGGGCCGGACGGCGCGTTCCTGCCAGGTGGCTACAACATGCTCGTGACCATGCACGCCACGATCATGGTGTTCTTCGTCATCATGCCGCTGCTCATCGGCGTGTTCGGCAACTTCCTGATCCCGCTCAAGATCGGTGCGCCCGACATGGCGTTCCCGTTCTTCAACGAACTGAGCTTCTGGGTGTTCTGCCTGTCGGGCTGCATCTTGCTGAGCAGCTTCTGGAGCGGTGACATCACCAGCTTCTGGCACCATCTGACGGGCAGCAACGCGCCGACCGACCTGGGCGGCGCGCCCGCCGGCGGTTGGACGAGCTACGCCCCCCTGAGCACGACGGCGGCGTACAACCACACGCAGTACGGTCAATCGGCGTGGGCCGTCGCCATCTTCGTCAATGGCCTGGCGTCCATCATGGGTGCCTTCAACTACATCACCACCATTGTGAACATGCGTTGCCCGGGCATGACCATGTTCCGGCTGCCGCTGGCGGTGTGGTCGCTGTTCGTCACGGCGATCCTGCTGCTCCTGGCTGTGCCGGTGCTCTCGGCGGCGGGCGCGATGCTCTGGCTCGACTTGAACTGGGGCACGACCTTCTTCTCGGGCCAGAACGGCACGGGCGGCAGTCCGCTGCTCTACCAGCACCTTTTCTGGTTCTTCGGGCACCCGGAGGTCTACATCATGATCCTGCCCGCGATGGGCCTCGTCTCCGAGATCATGCCGGTGTTCGCCCGCAAGCCGATCTTCGGCTACCGCGCGATGATTTTCTCCATCTGCGCCATCGGCTTCCTGGGCTTCATCGTCTGGGGCCACCACATGTTCGTGTCGGGCATGAACCTCGTCGCCTCGGCGGTGTTCTCGCTGTCCACGATGGTCATCGCGGTGCCGAGTGCCATCAAGACCTTTAACTGGATGGGCACGATCTGGAAGGGTTCGATCCGGTTCACGACGAGCATGTGCTTCTGCTTGGCGTTCGTGAGCATGTTCGTCATCGGCGGCCTCTCGGGCATCTTCATGGCCTCGACGCCGGTCGATCTGTTCATCCACCACACGTACTTCATCGTGGCGCACTTCCATTACGTGCTCTTCGGCGGCAGCCTCTTCGCGCTGCAGGCGGCGGTGTACTTCTGGTTCCCGAAGATGTTCGGGCGCATGATGAGTGAAAAGCTGGGCATGTGGAATTTCTGGCTGATGTTCGTGTTCTTCAACCTGACCTTCTTCCCCATGCACACGTTGGGCTTGGCGGGCATGATGCGACGCATCGCGGACCCGACGCAGTACGAGCACCTGCGCAACCTCCAACCGCTCAATCGGTTCGTGTCCATCATGGCCTTCGGTCTGGGCGCGTCGTTCCTGGTGTTCTGGTACAACTTCTTCTGGAGCCTGTTCTACGGTCCGAAGGCTCCGAACAACCCTTGGCGCGCGGCGACGCTGGAGTGGACGCTGCCGTCCCCGGTGACGCTGCACGGCAACTTCGAGACCACTCCGCGCGTGTACCACGGGCCGTACGAGTACAGCATCCCGGGCATCAAGGAAGACTTCCTGCCGCAGAACGTGCCGATGCGTGAAGTCGAGCGCACGGATGAGCCGATCCCGGCGCACTAAGGAAAATTTATGCAAGATGCGCGTCCCATGGCTCCCAGCGTGGTCGCCGCCCGGCTCAGCGGCCGGACGGCGGGTGGCGGGAGTGCGGGAGCGGATGGCTACCAACCCTGGCTGCATGCCTATGCGGTGCTCGTGGCCGTAGGCATCTTGGTACTGGTGTGCAGCGGCGGGCTGGTGACGAGCCACGACGCCGGGCTCGCGGTGCCCGATTGGCCGACCTCGTTCGGCTACAACATGTTCGCGCTGCCGTTCTCGCGCTGGCTCGCGCCGGGCGGGGTGCGGCTGGAGCATGCGCACCGGCTGATCGCCAGCGGCGAGGGTCTGCTGACCATCATCCTGGCCGTGTGGCTGTGGAAGACGGAACCGCGCCGCTGGGTGCGCTTTTTGGGCTGCGCGGCGTTCGGGGCGGTGTTGTTCCAGGGGTTGCTCGGGGGCCTGCGAGTCGTCCTGCGGGCGGATTGGATCGGGATCGTCCACGGCTGCTTCGCGCAGGCATTCTTCGCGCTGGTGGCGTTCATCGCGTTCGCGGAATCGCGCTGGTGGCTGCGGCTGGGCGAAGGGAACAAGACCTCTGGCTTGTGGCAGCAGACGCGCGGCCTGCGGCGGCACGTGCTGGCCATCGCGTTGGTGATCTACGGGCAGATGGCGCTGGGCGCGGCGATGCGGCACGCGCACGCCGGACTCTCGATCCTCGACTTTCCGAAGGCTTACGGCCACTGGTGGCCCCAGGTTCACAAGGCGGACCTGCCCGCGTTGAACGCCGGGCGCACGGAGACCCTGCACCTCCCGCCGACCAGCCTCGCACAGATCCACCTGCAAATGACGCACCGCATGATGGCAGGGATCATCGCGCTGGGAGTGATCGCGGCGGCGGCGAGCGCGTGGCGCAAACGCCGGACGCTGCCCGCGAGCATCCGGCGGTTCGCGCTGGGCTGGCCGGTGCTGATCGCCATGCAGGTGACACTGGGCATGTACGTCATCTGGACGGGCAAGGCGGCCGACGTGGCCACGGCGCACGTCGCGGTGGGCGCGCTGTCGTTCGCGTGGGGCGTGCTGTTCTACGCGGCGCTGCGCCGGTGGAGCGGCGTGCGGACCGCCGGACGGATCGACGCCCCGGCGGCGGTGGAGGTTCCCGCTTGAAAGCTGCCGTCCTGCGCGAGATCCCGGCCTTTGAGCCGTTGACGCCACCCGGCCCGATGGTGGACGGTGCGCCCGTGACTCCCGCCGCCGACCCGCCGCCCGCCGACACGCTCGCGGCGGCGAAGGTCGCGGGACCGGGGCTGGTGGCAGACCTGTGCGAACTGGTCAAGTCGCGGCTGACGGCGCTGGTCCTGGTCACGACGCTCGCCGGGTTCTACCTCGGCTGGAATGGGCCGATGGCTTACCTGCTGATGTTCCACGCGCTGCTGGGCACGGCGTTGGTCGCGGCCGGGGCGGCGGCGTTGAACGAACTCATCGAGCGCGACATTGACGCCACCATGCGCCGGACGCAGGACCGCCCGCTGCCCTCGGGCCGGATGGGGCCGAACACGGCGCTGCTGATCGGCTTTGGCCTGGCGGTGGTAGGGCTGGCGTGGCTGCTCTTGTTCGTGAATGTCCTCAGCAGTGCCCTGGCGGCGCTGACCATGGGCACCTATCTGTTCGCGTATACCCCGCTCAAGCGTGTGACGACGCTCAACACGCTCGTCGGGGCGATCCCGGGGGCGCTGCCGCCCATGATCGGTTGGGCCGCCGCGCGCGGCACGGTGGACGCCGGGGCGTGGGTGCTGTTCGCCATCCTGTTCTTCTGGCAGATGCCGCACTTTCTGGCCATCGCGTGGCTGTACCGCGAGGACTACGCACGGGCGGGCTTCGTCATGCTGCCCAACCTGGACGAAACCGGGGCGAGCACAGGGCGGCAGGCGGTCAACTACGCGTTCGCACTGCTGCTGGTCAGCATGGTGCCGAGCCTGCTGGGCATGGCGGGCCGGACGTACTTTTTCGGGGCGTTCCTGTTGGGCTTGGGCGTGGTCTACTATTCGGTGCGGATGCAACTTCACCCGGACCGGGGGAGCGCGCGCCGCCTGTTCTTCGCGTCGATCATCTACCTGCCGCTGCTGCTCGCGCTGTTGTCGCTGAGCAAGTTGCCGGTCCTCGCCGTCCTGCCGAGATGAACGTTCCCCTCCAGACGCGCCGGGCCAACCTGTGGATGTTCACGGGACTGGTGATCTTCGCGCTGATCCTCTGTGTTGTGATCCTCCTGTGGATGCGCGCGACCGTGCGCGCCAAGGGCGGCATCGTCGATCCGCAGCGGCCCCACGCCGTTTTCTACCAGGGGCCCACCGCGCCGGAACGATTCCGGCCCGGCCGCGCCGCTTGAGTTCTTCCGCGAGTCCCGTTTAACTGCCCGCCAACCACGAACCACTTTTATGAGCACCGCCGCCGGAACCATGTCCTCCCACGCCGCCCCGAAGGTCGATCTCGCCAAATTCGGCATGATCACCTTCCTGGCTTCCGAAGTCATGCTCTTCGCGGGGCTCATCGGCGCGTACCTCATCAGCTGGATCAGCGCGGGTGCCCACTACAAGCCGGGTTGGATCGAACACTCCTGGCCGGTGGGCCTGACGACCTTCAACACGGTCCTGCTGGTGAGCAGCTCCTTCACGCTGCTCCTGGCGGAAAAGAACGTGCTGGTCAACAAGCCTATCTGGCCGTGGCTGCTGCTGACGACCGCGCTGGGCGCGATCTTCGTGGGCATTCAGGCCCACGAGTGGATCGATTTGAAGCATGAGAACCTGTGGTGGAACACGGGCGGGACGTACACCTCCAATTTCTTCGTCCTGACGGGCTTCCACGGCCTGCACGTGTGCATCGGCGTGCTCCTGCTGTTGTCCTCGCTGATCGGCGCGGTGCTGGGCAGTTTCACGCCGCACCGCCACACGCTGCTGACGTGTGCCTCGCTGTACTGGCACTTCGTGGACGTGGTGTGGATCGTGGTTTTCTCCATTATGTACATTGTGCCCTGGTTCATCTACCGGCATTGAGGTATCTTGCCGGGTGATTACTTCCACGCCGCCGACCAATCCCGCGCAGAAGGGCGTGCCGCTCAACCGGACGCTCCAATGGGTTGTGTGGAGCGTGCTGGGCCTGTGTATCGCGGGCCTGTTCGTGTTCGCCGTGCGCCAGCAGTGGCAGAAGGCCGAGCGTACCGCCGACAAACCGCTGGCACGCTACCGGACGGTGCCGCCCTTCACGTTCACGGAGCGCACGGGCCAGCCGTTCGATTCCACGTCGTTGCGCGGCAAGGTCTGGTTGGCGAACTTCTTCTTCACGGCCTGCCCGGGTCCCTGCTTGGCCATGAACGGCAAGGTGCAGGAGATCCAGCATGATCTGGAGAGAGACAAGGGCGACAGCGTGCGGATCGTGTCGTTCTCCATCGCGCCGGAGATGGACACACCCGCCGTGCTGACCAAATACGCCGCGCGCTTCCACGCCCAGACGGGCCGGTGGTTTTTCCTGACGGGCGACCGGGACGCGATCTACCACGTCGCGCACGACGTGTTCATGCTGCCGGTGGTCAAGACCGACCCCGCCACGCGCGGGGCCGGCCAGGGGGATTACATGCACACGACGAACCTCGCGCTGGTGGACCGGGAGGGCGTCGTGCGCGGGTACTACGACAGCGACAACCCGGAAGTCGTGCAGAAGGTGCTCGTGGACGTGGGAAACCTTTTGCGCGAGAAACCGGACGTTTCCGCGCTTGCAACCCGCTGACCGGCGTGCGATGGAAATAACACAAGAACCATGAAAACTGCTTCCTCTCCCTTCCGGCGAACTGCCTGGACGCTGGGCATGGCGTTGATCTTCATCCAGCAGGCCGCGCAGGCGTGCCCGGGCTGCAAGCAAAACCTGGTGGACGGCAAGACGGAACTCAACGGACGGAGCATCGGCTTCAGCCTGGGAGTGCTGTTCATGATCGCCATGGTGGTCGGAGTGCTGGCCGGGCTCGGCTACATGATGAACCACTACTGCCGGATCATCGCGGCGCAGCAGCAGGCGGCGATGGACGAGGAAGACGCGCTTCGCGGCCTGGCCTAGCCGCCAGCGGCGGCGGTCCCCGCACTTTTCGGATTTTTGCGCTTTCCGCCGGGGCGGCCCAGGCTCCATCCTCCCTGCGATGAACATCGTCGTACTGGATGGATACACCCTCAATCCCGGAGACCTGAACTGGGAACCCCTGCTCGACCTGAGCGGGGATTGCAAGCTCTACGAGCGCACCAGCCCGCAGGAGGTCGTGGAGCGGGCGAGGGATGCGGCCATCGTGCTCACGAACAAGGTCGTGCTCGACCGCGCCACCCTCGGACAACTGCCCAGCCTGCGGTACGTCGGCGTCCTGGCGACCGGGGTCAACGTGATTGACCTGGACGCCACGCGCGAGCGGGGGATCACTGTGGCAAACGTGCCCGCCTACAGCACGCCGTCAGTCGTGCAGTTGACCTTCGCATTGCTGCTGGAGTTGACGAACCGCGTCGGCCACCACGCGGGCAGCGTGCGCGGGGGCAACTGGGTGCGCTCGAAGGACTTTGCTTACTGGGACTTCCCGCAGATCGAACTGGCGGGCCTGCGGATGGGCCTAGTGGGCTTCGGTGCCATCGCGCAGGGCGTGGCGCGCGTGGCGCAGGCGCTGGGAATGGAGGTCAGCGTCACCCGGCGCGGGACCCAGGCGGACGAGGTGCCCGGCGTGCAGCTGGTGGACATGGAAACGCTGTTCCGCCAGAGCGACGTGCTCAGCATCCACTGCCCGCTGACCCCCGAAACACGCGGGTTGGTCAACGCCGAGCGGCTGGCGCTGATGAAGGGATCTGCCTTCGTGCTCAACACGAGCCGGGGACCGATCGTCCACGAGGCCGATCTCGCCGCCGCGCTCAACGGCGGCAAGATCGCCGGAGCGGGTCTCGACGTGCTCTCGACCGAGCCGCCCGCGGCGGACAACCCGCTGTTGTCGGCCAAGAACTGCCTCGTCACGCCGCACATCGCCTGGGCGACGCGGGCGGCGCGCTCGCGGATGCTGGACATCGTGGTGGCGAACATCCGCGCGTTCATGGATGGTCAGCCGCAGAACGTGGTGACGTAGCGGCGGCGGTCATCCCTCGTCTGCCGTTTTCCTGCCATGCTCTCCTTTCGCCCTCCGTGGATCTGCCTGTTGCTGTGCTCGCTCGCCAGCTTCGTAAGCTGTTCGGTTCTGTCCAACGACACCGACCCGCGGCACGCGGCCCGGGCAGGATTCTCCGTGCGGGTGGATGGCCCGGGCCTGCCACCGGCGGCGGTCGTCGTCCGGGACATCGAAGCGTATGCTCAGGGGCTCGGGTTCACGCGCGAGCCCGCCCAGTCCGCGCCGGGAGTCGATCCGGTGACTCACCAGCCGCTTTCCATCACGCCCGACCGCTACATGGCGGAAGGCATCGTGCTGGAAGTCAGCCGGCAACCCACCGAGCACCGCGTCACCGCATACCTGCACGGGACGGGGCCCGAACGTGGCCGCAACCACCTCCCGACGTTCTACCGCGAGTTCAGCAAGGAGTACGCCGGGCGCTACGGCGGCACGGACCGCTTCTCCGAGACCGCTTACTCGGACGCGCCGGTGGAGGCACCGCGCCCGGCTCAGGATAGTTCATCTCTCCTGCCGCCGATCCACCTGTAGCGCCCGGAAGCGTCTCCCCGGAACGCGGGCGGCGGGAAGGCCGTCTGCGGCCCTCCCGCCGTCCCCCGCCGCCTCCTTGACGCACCCCCGCCCGAGGGTGGCTCCTGGCCCGAGCGTGGCGGATTTCCCTCCCGCCTCGCCGCC
>CALMAQ010000217.1 GCA_937859745.1 uncultured Verrucomicrobiota bacterium
CGAACGCCGCTGCGCGGCTGACCGGAACGTTAACCTGCGAGCGCCGCATGGTCGATGGTCGCCAGCCGGTGCCGGTGCGCGCCGATCCGGGGGATGCAGTCGATCAACGCCCGCGTGTACGGGTGCCGGGGCGCGCGCAGGACCTCCTCCGACGGGCCTTCCTCCACCAGCCGCCCCCGGAACATCACGGCCACGCGGTCCACCAGACCGCCGATGATCCCGAAGTTGTGCGTGATGAGCAGGATGCTCATGCCGTGCCGGGCCTTGAGTTCGCGCAACAGGTCCATGATCTGCCGCTGCACGGTGGGGTCGAGCGCGGTGGTCGGCTCGTCGGCCACGAGCAGCTTCGGGCGGCACGCCAGCGCCATGGCGATGCCGACCCGCTGCGCCATGCCACCGCTGAGCTGGTGCGGGTAAGCGCGCAGCCGTTTCTCGGGCTCCGTGATGCCGACCTCCGCCAGTTCGCGCACGATCTCGGCGTCCACCCTCCGGCGGGACCGGCCCACGTCCGGGCGGTGCAGCGCGAGAGTTTCAGCCATCTGCGCGCGCACGGTGAACACCGGGTTAAGCGAGGTCGCCGGGTCCTGGAAGACGTAGGCGATCTGCCCGCCGCGCACGGCGCGCAGGTCGCGCTCGGGCAGCTTGAGCAGATCACGGCCAGAGAGTAGAATCTCGCCGCGTTCGTAGCGCGTGGGCGGCTCGGGCAGGAGCCGGGTGAGCGCCAGCGCCGTGACGCTCTTGCCACTGCCGCTTTCGCCGACGACCGCGAGGGTTTCCCCGTCGTCGATGGAAAAGCTCACGTCGTCCACCGCCGCCGGGCCGCTGCGGTCCGCGCCGCCGTGAGAGAAGCGGATCGTCAGGTGGCGGACTTCGAGCAAGGGCATCGGAGCGGGGAGGATAAGGGACCGCCCGCTCCCACGCGAGACTTTAAGAAAACCGGTCGTCCGTCCACGGATCGGCGGTGTTGCTGTAGCCGCGCACCTCCCAGAAACCGAGCCGGTCCACCGCGACGAACTCGATGCTCCGCACGAACTTTGCGCCTTTCCAGGCGTAGAGCTTAGGCACGATGACCCGCGCCGGGCCGCCGTGCTCCTTGGGGATCGGCTTGCCGTCGAAGCCCGTCGCCACGAGCACGTCGTCGTCCATGCACGCCTCCAGCGCCGTGTTGGTCGAATAGCCGTCATAGCTCTCGAAGTACACGAACTTGGCTTCCGGCCTGGGCTTGACCAGTTCGAGCAGGGTGAAGAACGCCACGCCCGACCAGCGGCAATCGTACTTGCTCCACGTCGTGACGCAGTGGAAGTCGCTCGTGTCCTCGAACCGCGGCAGCGCGTGGAATTGCTCCCAATTCAAGGTCACGGGGTTCTCCACGAGCCCCTTGATCTCCAGGCTCCATTTATCCAGCGGCACGACGGGCTGGATGCCCAGGTCGAGCACGGGAAAGCCGGTCGTGAGGTGCTGGCCTGGCGGCAGGCGGTCTGTCGAGCGGACGGCAGGCCGCTCCTTGCCGGACATCTTGCGCGCCCAGCGTTCCTTGCGGTCGGTGAGGGTATCGTTACCCATGGGGAAAGTTAACCCTCGTTGCCCTTGTCGGCTTCCTGCCGACGGGAGGACCGCTTTGCATCCAGCGCCTTGATCTGGTCGCGCAACTGCGCCGCGCGCTCGTAGGCCTCGTTCTGGATGGCCGCTTCCATTTCCAGGCGCATCTTTTCGAGTCGGCTCATCGGCCGCTTGGAGCGCAGTTCCTCGCTCCATTCGCTCAGGAACGACAGCTCCGCGCTCTTTTCGGCGGCGTCGGCCTGGTCGTGCTCGTGGTAGAACGCTAGGATCAACTCCTTGCCATGGTCGATCTCTTTGAGCGCCGCCTCCACGCGCTTCTTTTCCAGTTCGATGGATGCCAGCGCGCGGGTCCGCATCATCTGCACGTAGGGGATAAACTGGTCGAACGCCCAGACAATGTCCTCGCGATCGCTGTGCTCGCGCACGAAGGCGAACATCTCCAGGTTGCGCTCCGTGTCCCGCGCCACGGCCGGAAAATCCTCCAGTTGGAACAGGCTCAGGTAGCGGTGGTAATACTGGATGCCCTCTTGCTGCATCTCGCCGCATTCCTCGGCGCTCAACTCGTACTTCTCGCCCGCCTTCCCGGCCTTGGCGGCGCGGTGGAGGTGGTAGTGCAGCAGCGATTCGTGCCCATGCGGACGCTGCCCGTCCGGGCGTCCCTGCATCTCCATCTGGATCAAGCCTAGGTCGAGCCGCAACTGGACCTTTTCCTGACCGTCGCTGCCCATGATCTTGCGTACCTTGATCTGGCCGGGTTCGTGCGGCCATCCGTCCAGCAGGTCATTGAGGTCTTGGCTCATGGCAAAGGAAAAGAGTCTGGGATCAGGTACGGACCGCAGGCGCAATCAGGCGTTGGCAGGCACGGTTTCGCGGGCCGTTTCGGCATCTTCGGGGCTGAGGGGCAATTCCATCGTGCCCTTGAAGCGCGCGGGCTCCTCCTCGACGCCGAAGTTGTTCGCGTACAACGCGGCGATCCGGCCCACCTCGTCGTCGGCCAGCGCGGGCGCGTCCGTGGCGCGGGCGAACTCGGTCAACTGCGCCTCGTCGTAGATGTTGGGCAGAGTGGAGGCCACGCGGTCGTCCGCCAGCAGCCAGAGCAACGCCGCCTGGCCCAGCGTGCGGCCCGGGCCTTCGAGGAAGCGGAGCTGGTCCACCTTTTTGATGCCGTTGAGCAGCCACGAGCGCGGTCGGTGGACGCGGTGGTCCGTGGGCGGGAACACGGTGTCCACCGTGTACCTGCCCTCCAGCATCCCGCTGGAATGGGGCACGCGCACCAGGAACATCGTGTCGCGCTCCGCGTTGCGCGCGGCCTCGTGCAGGGCGAAGCCCGGGTGCTGCTCCAACAAGTTGTAGATGTGCTGCACGCTGGTGACGGGTCGCCGCTCGATGGCGCGGATGCCCTCGTACATCCAGCCGATGGCCGGTCCCAGCGCGAAGCCCGTGTAGCGCACCTTGCCCGCCGTGACGAGCCGGTCCAAAGCTTCCCAGGTCTCGTCGCGCTCCACGTCCTCCATGCCGATGTTGTGGAGTTGAAGCAGGTCGATGCGGTCCGTCTTCAGGCGGCGCAGCGCGGCGTCGGTGGCCGCCGTGATGGCCGGGGCCGAGAAGTCGTGCGGGATGGCGCGCTGGCCGCGGCGCTCGTCGCCGCCGTGGTTGGCCACGTCGTAGCCGACCTTGGTGGCGATGACGATCTGGTCGCGCTGGTTGGGGAACGCCTTGGCGATCAGCTCCTCGCTCAGGCCGTTGCCGTAGGTGTCGGCGGCGTCGAAGAGCGTGACGCCCAGATCGAGCGCCCGGTGCATGAGCGCGACCGCCTCACCCTCGGTGAACTGCCCCCACCAGCCCGTCGAGACCGTCCACAGCCCGAAGCCCACGGCGCTGACGGTGAGGTCCGTGCCCTTGTACGTGCGAAATTGCATAAGATCAGGCCCTTAATCTAGCGAACCCCGCGCGGCGCGCAAGGACGGGGCTGTCCCCGGCGGGGAATCGGAGGGCCGGGCCGGGCGTTTTCCCGTCCCGGCGGCAGCCCGGATCACTTGCTGATGATCTGCCTCGTGTTGAACACGTAGAAGTAGCGCACGCCGTCCGTGTTGTAACGTCCCGGAGCCGAGGGGTCGGGATAGTAATACACGGTCGAGCCCAGTCTGAAATCGTACAGGTAGGGGAAAGGAAAGTAGGGCGAGGTGTAGAAGAAGCCGCCACTCGTGAAATCGTAGAAGTAGGCTCCGTTGAAGCCGTCGTCGGCGTTGAAGACGTACTCGTAGCCCAGGTCGAAGTGGAAGATGTAGCTCGGGTCGGTCAGGTAGACGTAGTACCCGAAGGGCAGGGACGAGGCGGAGAATGCCAGGTAATAGGCCCCGCTGCTCAGAGCGACTTGTCCCAGGAAGAAGGACGAAAGCGGCGATGACGAGATCGTGAACTTGAGCGCCGCCCGCGTCGAGCCGACGGTGTTTGCCACCGTGAGCACCGCGTTGGTCGTGCCCGTCGCGCTGGGCCGTCCCGAGATGAGCCCGGTGGCGGGGTCCAGCGTCAGGCCGTTGGGCAGGCCGCTGGCGGCGTAGGCCGTCACGGTGGCGTCGGCGGTGATCTGGTAGCTGAAGGGAAGGTTGATGGTCCCCAAGGCCGTGGTGCTGCTGGTGACGTTGGGGGCGAACGTCCCCACGGTGAAGTTCGCGGCCGTGGTGGCGGCCACGCCGCTGCTGTTGACCACCGTGATCGGCCCGGTCACGGCCCCGTTGGGCACGGTCGCGGTGATCTGCGTGGCCGTGAAGGTGATGTTGGCCGGGGCGTTGCCACCGAAGGAAGCGGTGACTGGCGTCGTGAAGTTCGTGCCGGTGATGGTGACGGTCGCTCCGACCGCCCCGCTCTGCGGGCTAAAACTCGTGATCGTGGGCGCGAGGTTGCCCTGTGCCCCCGCGTCCGGCGCGCCCAGGCACGCCAGCGCGAGCAGCAGACAGGGGATCGTCCGGGCGGCGGCGGCGATCCGCCGGAGGGCAAGGGGAAGAAGGGGCATGGCAGGAAGTAGGCTGAAGTAGGCTGATCTACTGGCAAGCAGATGTCGAGCCGCGCCGGGCCGCCGCCGGGTGCAACGGGCGGGAGTCCCGCTCCGTCAACTGGTAGTGCAGCCGCGGGCGCACGGCTCCGGGCCGGTCGATGCCGTCAGCGATGGCCCCCTGGTTCACCTCGCCGTGAAGGGAGTTAGCATTCCAGCCATGGTGCGGACGCCCGGTTGAGTCTATCGTGCCACCGGGCGGCGTATCCTCCGCGTCCCGCCGCTCCCGACCCAATGCACCTTCCACCCGCCTACCCCGACGCCGCCCTGCTCATCGTGGGCCACGGCTCGACCGTCAACCCCGACTCCGCCGCCCCGAGCCTGGTCCACGCCGCCGCTATCCGCCGCCAGAACCTCTTCGCGCAGGTGGCCTGCGTGTTCTGGAAGGAGGAACCGGCGATGCGCGACTGGCCACTGCTCTTCGACCCCGCCGGGGGTATCCGCGATGTGTACGTCGTGCCTAACTTCATCAGCGAGGGCTACTTCACCCGCACGGTGATCCCGCGCGAGCTGGAGCTGGACTACCTGCCCGCCGGTGCGCCCGCCGCCGCCACCCGCCGCGTGGACTCCGGGCAGACGTGGCACTACTGTCCGCCCGTAGGCAACCACCCGGCCATGACCGAACTGCTGCTCCAGCGCGCCCGCGAAGCCGCCCCCGGCGTGCCCGAAAGCGAGACGAGCCTGCTCGTCGTCGGCCACGGCACGAGCCTCAACGACAACAGCGCCGCCGCCGCTAAGGCGCAGGTCGAGGCAATCCGCGCGCTGGGCCGCTACGCCGACGTGCTCAACACCTACATGGAGGAGCCGCCGCTGATCGCCGATTGGGCCAAGTTGACCACGACGCCCAACGTCGTGGTGGTGCCCTTCTTCATCTCCGACGGCCTGCACAGCTACCAGGACATTCCCGTGCTGCTGGGCATCGAGACCGAGCCGACCGCCAGCGCCAGCGAGCGCGCGCGGGGCGGGGAGGTGTTCACCCAGAACCCGCGCCACCTGCACGGTCGGGCATTGTACTACGCCAGCGCCATCGGCACGGAGGCGCGCTTCGCGGACATCATCGTCGAGCAGGCGATGCAGGGGAGTACGACGACCACGGTCGCGGCCACACCGGACAGATGAACGGCGTGCCGGAATTTTCTGCCTTGCAGGGGACGGTCTACGTCGGGCAAATCACTTGTTCGCGCTGGTCCGAGGGGTTTGAACTGCGCCACCGTGATGATGCCGGATGTGCCGCCGAGGCGTTGACCTTGCACGAGGATCCCGAGCACGCCGCCCAGCTCGCTCTGTACGATGACGCGGGCGCGTACCGTCCGCTGAAGACCGCGCCCAACCTGCGGCACGGATGGCGGCTGGTAGTGGCAGACGAAGCGGCGCTACGGCTGGCGCTGGACCTGTTCTACCCGGCGCGCCTGGGGGCGTGGCGCGCGTTCGCGGCGGGGCGGCTGGCGGTCACGCCGCTGCGCGAAACCTTGGGGCGGCAGACGGGCATGTACCGTGTCGCGGGCAAGCTCACCGACGAACAAGCCGACGCGCTCGTGGGCCGGTTCTGCCGCTCGGACGGCGGCTGCCTGCGGGCGATCCTCTGGCGGCAGGATGCGGCGGGAGCGGTGCCCTCGGCGCGGCTGCCGCCGGAGAAGTTCGACCCGGCGCATGACCAGACCGGCGGGAAGCATGGACCGGATACTGCCCTGATCCCCCTGTTGTGTCAGGAAGCATGCAACCTCCTGGTGGCCGAAGCGCGTGCCGTGGTGAAGGGCGAACGCGCTGGAAGCTAGGAACTTACCTTGGGAATGCCCACCATGGCAGGCGGGAGGGTTGAACCCACGAGGCAACAGGGTGGAACGGAAAAAATTAACGCCACAACTCCTCTGGGGAAACATGTTTGTCCTGGGATTCACCACATGGGGGTCAGGTGGATCTTTGACTCTTGTTCCTCACAGGGTTTAATCAGCGCAACCCGGTCCCGGCCTTTTGGCCCGGACAAGCTTGCCCGAAAAATGCAGATCCCGGCCTTACTCCCCCCGCCTCTCAACAACCTATAAATGGATAAAAAACCCGCCGTCCCGCCGGTGCGGCTGGCGTTCCTCCTGGCACCGCTGCCGCGGCGCTGCTGACGGCGCAGGCCGCGCACGCGCAGACGAAAATCCTGTTCGTGGGCAACAGCTTCACGCACACAAGGTTCCAACCCACCATCAACTACAACAACCAGAACGTCACCGGCGGTGCCATCGACGAAAACGCGCCCCCCTGCCGACCAGCACGACCAGGCCGCGCGCGGAGGTCAACTTCGGCGAGCCCGGACCCTCTGGGGGTGTGGCGGGCCTCTTCAAGAAGTTCGCCGACGAGGACGGTCTCAACTACGAGGTGCACATCGAGGCGACAAGATCAGCCTCTGGAACGTGGATTACGAGCATCCCAGCCGCTGGGGCGCTTACCTCAACGCGCGCGTGCTTTTCGGCAAGATCACCGGGGTCAATCCCACCATGCTCGGAGCCTCGGAAGCCGCTGCTGCCGCCATCGGCATCATTCCCTCCGATGCGCTGGCCTTGCAGACCGTCGCCCACAACACCTTGGCCACCTCGACGCTGTCCACCCTCAAGGTCAACCCCAAGAAGGCCCCGGTCGGCACCAGTAACTAACCCCACCGGTCGTTCGACCGGACTCCGGCTCTCCGCAGGCCAACCCCGCCGCCCGTCCCGGGCGGGGCGCGCTGACGGGGAACGGAACACCCACTTCGCTGCCCGGACGGTCCGTCCGTCGGGGCTCCGCGGGCACGCGGCCCGATGTCGCGCGCCTTCCTCTCGTCGCGCGGGCCGGCTGCCCGTGCATCGCCCCACCTGCGGCCTCCTGGCCGGGGGGGCTTTTTGCTGCCTGGACGCCGCCAGCGGCCCCGGTGGCTCATCCGCCGGGTTTCCCTGCACGGTTGCGTCTTTTCCACACGCGAGATTCGTTTGCTCCCCGGAGACTTCCTCCCCGGCTTCCGATGATCTACCGCGCCCGCCACCTCGTCACCATGGACGGCCCGCCCGTCGAGGACGGCGCGGTGCTGGTGCGGGGGGAGAACGTGGCCGCCGCCGGGCGTTGGGCGGACCTCCGACGCGAGTTCCCGGGCGAGGGCATGGCCGACTTGGGCGAGGTCGTGCTGCTGCCGGGGTTCGTCAACCCCCACTGCCACCTCGACTATTCCACCCTGCGCCACGCCATCCTGCCGCCGCGCTCGTTCTCGGAGTGGGTGGGCCGGATCAACGCGCTCAAGCGCACGCTGGACCCGGCCGACTACCTCGCGGCCATCGCCAAAGGGTTCCGCGAGTCCGCCCGCTGGGGCACGACGAGCCTGCTCAACATCGAGGCGTTCCCCGAGCTGATGTGGAAGATGCCCGCCCCGCCGCTGCGGACGTGGTGGTTCTACGAGATGATCGACGTGCGCAGCGCCGTCGCCACGGAGGAACTCGTCGCCGGGGCGCTCCTGTTCTTCCAGGAACCGGCGGCCGATGGCTGGCTCGGCGGCCGGGGACTGAGCCCCCACGCGCCCTACACCGCCTCGCCCGAATTGTACCGCCTGGCGCGCGACTGCGCCCGCACCCGCGGCCTGCCCTGGACGACCCACCTGGGCGAGTCCGCCGACGAGCGGGAGATGTTCGTCCAAGGCCGGGGACCGCTGTACGATTTCCTGGCCCGGCTGGGCCGCCCGATGGATGATTGCGGCGGGGGCCGCTCAGCCATGGCGCGGCTCGCGGCGGGCGGCTGCCTGGGACCGGAGTGCATCGCCGTCCACCTCAACGATTGGCAGCCCGAGGACTTCGCCCTGGTGGCCCCGGGCGGGCCGCTGGCGGGGATGACCGTGGTGCATTGCCCGCTCAGTCACCGCTACTTCCGGCATTCCCCTTTTCCCTACGAAACTTTACGGGAATTAACGATCAACCTGTGCATTGGCACGGATAGTCCGGCGAGTAATGGATCGTTCAGCCTGCTGGAAGAACTGCGGGCCTTCGCGGCGGTTTTCCCCGGCCTGGAGGAGCGCGAACTGCTGGCGACCATTACGCGTAACCCGGCCAGCGCGTTGGGTTTGCAAGGCAGGATCGGCTGCATCAGGCCCGGGGCCTGGGCGGACCTCGCGGCTTTTCCCATTTCTGCGACGAACTCGTGCAACATCCATGCCGAGGTGGTCGCCTGCCGGGCTCCGGCGGCTTGGATCATGGTTCATGGAAGGGTTGTATTTCCCGGATCTTCAGAGTAAATTTTCGATTTTAAGAATAAATCTCTTTCCAATTCTCAATTCTGCAATATTATCAACTAGATTCATCTGCGGTCCCAGTCATCCATAATTCATTCTCGATCATCCTCTTATGGCTAAAATTGTCATCATCGACGACGAGCCGGCAATGGTTGAAGTCATCTCGACCTTGTGTCGGGAAAACGGACACCAGGTCTCGCCGTTCAACTCCGCCGAACGCGCCTTGGAGGAACTCCCGGGCATCAATCCGCAGGTCGTCATCGCGGACATCAAGATGGAAAAGGTCACCGGCTTCGACGTGCTCCAGGAGTGCCGCCGCACGCTGCCCCAGACCGCCGTCATCCTCATCACGGCCTACGCCTCGGTCGAGAAGGCCGTCGAGGCCATGAAGCTCGGGGCCTACGACTTCATCACCAAGCCCTTCAAGATCGACGAGCTGAAGTTCACCGTGCAGCGCGCCCTGGACTACCAGTCGGCCGTGCGCGAGAACGTCTACCTCAAGAAGGAGATCAAGAACCGCTACCGCTTCGAGAACATCGTCGGCACCAGCCGCGCCATGACCGAGGTGTTCAACCTCATCAACAAGGTCGCCGACACGGACAGCACGATCCTCATCCAGGGCGAGAGCGGCACGGGCAAGGAACTCGTCGCCCGCGCCTTGCACTTCAACAGCAAGCGCCAGCACGCGCCCTTCGTGGCCGTCAACTGCTCGGCGCTGCCCGAGAACCTGCTCGAGAGCGAGCTTTTCGGCCACAAGAAGGGCGCGTTCACCGGGGCGTTCCAGGACAAGATCGGCCTGTTCGAGGAGGCCGAGGGCGGCACGATCTTCCTGGACGAGGTCAACTCCATGGCGCTCTCGCTCCAGACCAAGCTCCTGCGCGTGCTCCAGGAGCGCATGATCCGCCGCGTGGGCGACACCAAGACCGTGCCCATCAACGTGCGCGTGGTGGCCGCCAGCAACGAGCAGCTCCAGGCCAAGATGCGCAACGGCTCCTTCCGCGAGGACCTGTTCTACCGGCTCGCCGTCATCCCCGTGGACCTGCCCTCCCTGCGCGAGCGCACGGAGGACATCCCCCTGCTGGTCAACTACTTCCTGGCCAAGAACGCCACCCAGACCAACACGGAGACCAAGAAGATCGAAAGCGACGCGCTCGACCTGCTGGGCCGCTACGCCTGGCCGGGCAACGTGCGCGAACTGGAAAACTCGGTCGAGCGGGCCTGCGCCCTGTGCGAGGACGGTCTCATCCGCGTGGTGGACCTGCCCCCGCACGTCCAGGGCCGCGCGGGCGGCGGGATGGGCGAGAACAACATCATCGAGATGCCCATCGGCCTGCGGCTGGAGGAGTTCATCGCCAACGAGGAACGCGCCTACATCGAGCAGACCCTGCGGCACAACAACGGCTCGCGAGAGAAAACCGCGAGCATGCTGGGCATCAGCATGGCGACCTTGTACCGCAAGCTGGAATTGAAGAACAAACAACGCGCGTGAGAATCGGGCGTTGGGCGTGAGAAAAGGGGTTTTCGGCTATTTCCTGCGTTTTGGCAGGAAATAGCGGGTTCACCTCTGAGCAGGGGACAAATTTAATTCCAGGAAATGCCCGATCGAGGAGAGCGGGCGAACGATCCTTCATTTCTGACGATTGAAAAAAGATGCTTGGCGTGTGAAACCGGGTTCTCGAAAGTGCCGGACGGATTTTCCCGGTTACGCTTCGCATTGATGACAATCCTCATTATCGCCGACTTTTCGGTGCGGATTCTCGATTGGGGAAAATCATTGCGTGCTTGATACGGACGTCAGAAAATGTTTCTCAGGAATGCGGACGGCGCGCCGCAAGAGAACGTTAAACGGCCAACCGGGGGGGGGCGCACCACAACGAAACGTCTGTCATCCTGAGCGGAGCGAGTCCGCGCCTTCTTCCGTCATCCCGCCGCCTGCGCCCTGCGGGACGCCGGGGTCATCCGGCCGCGGCGGCGCAGGCGTGGTAGCTGGCGTCCAGTTCGCCGCCCAGCGCCAGCAGCGCGGCGATCCGCCGGGCGATGGCGGTGAATTCGCGGGCTTCCTCGGGCCGCAACGCCCGCCCCAGCACGGCCTGTTCGCGGTACGAAAGCCATTTCTTGAGCACCGGATAACCCCCGAGCGTGTAGTCCCACACCGCCGTGGGGACGCCGTCCCAACAGGCGCGCTCGTTGAGGAAGACGCGGTAGGAGTCCAGTCCTGGAAGGGGCGGCGCGCCGTCCGGGTCCGCCGCCGGGCCGCCGTCGGGGTCGTGGTGGAGCCCGAGGCGTCCGCGTCCCGGCATGACCGAGCCTCCCTGGCCGAAATGGCCCCAACCGGCCGTGACGGCGAGGTCCGCCGCCGGGTCGAGCGCGCCGCCGCCCACGCGGGTCAGGAGGCCCACGCGCTGCCAGGCGGCTTCGAGCTTGCCCGACGTGACGGTGGGGACGGGGGTTTCCGGGTCGAGCAGCGCGGCGACGCGGCGGCCGAGCGCGGCGGAAGCGAGGAGCGCGTCCCGGTCGGCGGGCAGGGGGACGCGCGGCCAGTCCTGGCGCAAGGCTCCGGCGTTCTCCGTGCGGTAGGTGGGCGCGTGGAGCGTGGCGACGGCGTGGAAGAAGAGGCTGTCGGCGGGGGCGTCGAGCTTGGCGAGGTAGGCGAGTGCGGACGGGGAAAGATTGGGACTGGGTTCACCGGGTGCGCCGTTGAGAATGGCGGCGTCGCGGATCAACAAAGGCAGCCCGCGCGATCCGCTGTCGAGTAAGTTGAGATCGGCAAAACGAGCGGTGACAATAGCAGGTTCAGGTACTTCTTTTCTGGTCCTGCCTGTTGTGAAAAGCCAAAAATTGCCGGTGAAAACTTGTCCGAAATACTCGGTGCGTTTCTCATTCAATAGTTTGGTGTCAGGGTCCCAGTAAAGCCATCGCACGTCGAACGGGCGATAGCAGAAGCGCACAAAACTACCGACACCGAAGCCGCGCCGTTTTAGTTCGTTGCGGATTGCTTTAGCATCAAAGCGAGAAGCTGGTTCCATGATGCTAGGATAGCGACGTGCAATGTCGTCGTCGGAAAGAGCATTGTCGAAGTACTCTGTAATTCGTCGTTCAAGTGCCGAACGATCTATATCAACAAGGAAGTTGTCGCGGCTGGTTTGAACCCCCGGAAAGTTAGTCGGCAGAATTTCGGGAAGCCTTGGCCAAGTAAGATAAGCATTACGCAAGCTGAGTGGTACAAATGGCAATCCAAGCGCCTTGGGCGAGATAAGCACCTCATAAGCCGCTACATCAAACGGTTCCGCACTGGCAAGTAAGTCCATGCGCTTTTCTTTACCCCAAAAATGGCGAAATTTGGCGACGGATCTAACCGGCTCGCCCCCGCGCACTAATGTAGTAATTGCCGTTCCAACCTGGATGCCCTCGCGGTTGGCCTCCGTCGAAAACGCGCTCGGGTCGGGCTTGCCGTCGGGTGTCAGCTTGCCGGTCTTGTACTTGTCGCCGTTCAGGCAGTCGATCCACACCTGATCGAACCCCTCCAGAAACTTCGCGCGCATCGTCGGGTGGCTCAGGCCGTCCAGCCACGAATAGTTCGAGATGAAGCTCACGATGCCTCGGCCAGGCGGACTTTCCGCGATGCGCCGTTCCGCCATGCGGAAGAAACGCACGTAAAGATCGTTGAGACCCTGCCCCTGCGGCGCGGGCAGGCCGGGACGCCGCGCGCGGTAGGCTTCCGACAGGTCGCGCTCCTCGTCCACGGCCAGCCCGGCGTACCCGTTGTAGGGCGGGTTGCCCAGGATCACCAGCACCGGCTTGAACCGCTTGACCTCCTCGGCGGCCTCGCGCTCGGCCTCCAGTTCGCTGAACAACAGCGGGGCGCGCTCGGCGGCGGGCGGCTCCCAGCCGGTCAGCGCGTTGGTCAGGAAGATGGCGGCGCGCTCGTGCTCGCCCAGCGGCGCGCCGCCGCGCGCGAGCAGGAGGCCCATCTGCAAGTGCGCGATGACGAAGGGGGCGGGGATCAACTCGAAGCCGAAAAGCCGGTCGCGCGCGGCCTTCTTCAGGTCGCTGGCCAGCAGGGCGTCGGCGTCGCCCCGCTCCCGCAGGTTCGTCTCGATGCGGCGCAGGGTGTCCACGT
>CALMAQ010000218.1 GCA_937859745.1 uncultured Verrucomicrobiota bacterium
GCCCATGCGCCCACGGCCAGCAGTGGCCAGAGCACCCGGCTGGTCGCCTCCAGCAGCCCCGCCAGCGTTGCCAGGGCCCGGTAGGGGAACCGCCGGAAGAGCGACTTGGGCAGGATCTGCAACCCCAGCAGGTACACGGGCAGCATCAGCGCCCCGGCCAGGATGCAGCCCGCGCCGCCGTAACGCCAGTAGAGCGCGTTGGTGATGAGCACCAGCGCCCCCACGTCCGCGAAGTTGGTCACCAGCAGCACGGTCGCCAGCAGCCGCCCGGGGTGCGCCAGCAGCCGGTTGAGCCGCACCGCCGCGCGCTGCCCCCGGTGGACCCGGCTGCGGAGCCGCGCGCGGTTGAGCGAGAGCAACCCCGCCTCGATCCCCGCGTACAGGAAGGACACCAGCAGGCAGGCCACGAACAGGAGGACGGCGGAGACGTGCATCTTATTCCGCCGCCGGCTGCGCTTGCGCGCCGTCCCCGCCCGCCGCTGCCTTCTCGATCAACACCTCCGTGACCGTCTTGCGCGTCACCCGCCGGACGGTCATCTTCAGGCCCGGCGGCAGGCGCAGGACCGTGCCCGCCTTGGGCAGGTAGCCCAGGCGGTTGAAGATCAGGCCGCTGAGCGTGTCCAGGCCCTCGGCCTGCAACTCGAAGCCCGGGTGCTTGCTGAGGTCGTCGAGCCGCGCGTGGCCCCCGGCCAGCAGGCGGTCGTCGTCCAGGGGCTCGATGTAGAGGTCCTCCGCGCCGCTGGGCAGGACATCGCCGATGATCTCCTCGGTCAGGTCGGCCAGGGTCACGATGCCCTCGGTGCCGCCGTACTCGTCCACCACGACCGCCATGCCCTGCCGCCGGCCCAGGAAGGCGCGCAGCAGATCGGGCGCGCGCATGGACTCCGAGACGAACGAGGGCGGGTCGAGCAGTTCGCTGTAGTGGGCGACCTGCTCCGGGGCGCAGCCGTCGTGCTCGGCGGCGGCCAGGAGCGTGAGGAAGCGGCGGGCATCCAGGATGCCCACGATGTCGTCGGGCGTCTCGCCGTAGACGGGAACGCGGTGGCGGCGCTCGGCGCGCAGCCGGGCGGCGGCCTCGGCGTTGGGCAGGTCGTCCTCGATGGCGAAGGCCTCCACGCGCGGGGTCATGCAGTCCTTGGAGGTCTTGTCGCCCAGCTTGATGATTTCCTGGATCATCTCGCTCTCGGCGGCCTGGAGCGTGCCCTCTTCCGCGCCGATCTCGACCAGCGCGCCGAACTCGGCCTCGGTCAGCCGCAGGGGCTGGCGCATGCGGCGGGGCGTGAGGCGTTCGGCCAGCCATTCGCCGACGGCCTGGAGCGCGCCGACCAGGGGCCCGAGCACGGGGCTCAGGCGGTGGAGCACGGCGGCGGCGGCGGGTGCGACACGCTCCGGGCGGCGCAGCGCGAACACCTTGGGCAGCAGATCACAGACGCCCACGATCAGCACGAAAAGCAGCAGTGCCGTGGGCCAGAGCGGAAGATTGGGAGGATGGAAGAAGGCTTCGTCGGCCTCGTTGATCGCCAAGGGCCGGGAGATGGTGAGCAGGAAGTACAGGCTCAGGACGCACAGCGGCAGGTTGGCCAGGGTGTCGGCGAGCAGGATCATGCTCAGGAGCCGACGCGGGTTGGCGTAGAGTGCATCGATGCAGGCGGCGCTTTGCGGGGAAGCCTCGCGCAGACGCTGAAGTTGCGGCGGTTGGAGTGAAAAGAGGGCGGTTTCCGCCGCCGAGAAGAACGCCGACACCGCGCCGAAGATGGCCATGAGGACAAGGATCAAACCGAAGTCCCACCGGATGGAATGGCGGGAAAGGTCCGGCAAGTAGCCTTGGGCGAGGACCAGGACGGCGTGGGCGAGGAGCATGGACGGCGGCAGTGTACGCCCGGCCCGGAACAGGGCACAAGGACGGAAGGGCAGGGGATGCGGGCGGCGGGCGGCGGGCCGACAACGATGGGCTGCCTTTTTGAACCTGCCTCCCGGATCATGTATCCTGCGTCCAACGCCCTTCCACCTTTGAACAAACACGCCCGCATGACCGCCTTCGTGGCGGGGCTCGACGCCGACCCGGCCAGCGCCTACGATCCCTGCTACCAGGGCTACTTCCGCTGCTTCAACGCCGGGCGCTACTACGAGGCGCACGACGTGCTCGAACACCTCTGGCTCCAGGGCGGGCGCGATGACCCCGACCACGCCTTCTACAAGGGGCTCATCCAGCTCGCGGGCGCGTTCGTCCATCTCCGCAAGCAGCAGGAACATCCCACCCACGCCAAGCATGGCCGCCGTCTGCGGCCCGCCGCGCGGCTCTTTGCCCTGGCGGCGGCCAACCTCGCCGCCTACGGTCCGCGCCACCTCGGCCTGGACGTGGATGCGGTGTGCGCGCTATGCGCGGAACGCACGGCAGACCTGATCCGTGCCAACTACGAGCAAAATCCCTGGTCGCCGGACGGGCTGCCGAAGATTTCGTTGGCGTAAGTTCTTCTTGTTTAAGGACTTTTTCTGATCTACGGTCCGCGGGATCGACGTTCGATATCTCTGCGCGGGCAACAGGAAAAGTTTTTCCACCAATGGAGCGTTTTTAGCTGGACGGCCGGTTCGCTAATCCATTACAACCCGCGGCATCGTTTGCCGGAGGGGTGTGTCACCGAGGGGAGATGATGTTCGCAAGAGGTGCTTTCCACCTCTTCGAAGGGTCGGCAGGGTATCTAGCAACTTACGTTCAGAGAATCACTTATGCGTCTTAAATTTGCCATCCCAATGGCGCTCGCCACCGCCTGTCTGCCGTTCGCCGGCAACGCCGCAGCGTCCGTCGTCTCCATCAACATCGCCGAGACCGGCGATGCGGGCGACCTGCCCGCCACCGCACAGGTGCTGACAGGCCTCGCCGGAGTCACCTACACGACGATCACCGGAACGACCACCGCCACCAACGAGGTCTACGACGCCGACATGTTCCAGATCACGCTCGCCAGCGTGGCGTCGTTCACGGCTTCGACGACCGCCTTCGTCGCGGGCGCGAACGACTTCGACAGCCAGTTGTTCCTCTTCAACTCCAGCGGCGTGGGCATCGCCGCCAACGACGACGCGGCCAGCGGCGGCGACCAGTCCAGCCTGACCGTCAGCGGCCCCCTGAACGGCACCTACTACCTGCTCATCGACGGCTCGGGCCACTACCCGGTCGATTCCACGGGCAAACTGATCTTCCCCAACTTCACGGACGGCAAGACCGACCCCAGCGCCACGGTGGCCGCCCAGTCCACCCTGCCCATCACCGGCTACACCGGCAACAGCAACGAGGGCGGCAAGTATTCCATCGCCCTGAGCGTCATCCCCGCCGCCGTGCCCGCACCGGCCACCAGGGCCTTCGTGGCCGCGGGCGTCGCGGCGCTGTCCGACGGCGCCCA
>CALMAQ010000219.1:0-10695 GCA_937859745.1 uncultured Verrucomicrobiota bacterium
GCGACGTTCTCCCCCACCCGGAACTTCTCGTAATCGGTCTGGCTGATGGCGCGCGGGCCCGGGCCGCGCGCCATGTCGGCGGCGAAGTGCTCCGCCCCGCGCACAAGGCGCTCGCCCCGCGGGGCCGCGGCCGCGGGGGCGCGGGGGGGGCGCCCCGGCCCCGCGGCGTCGCCTGCTGACTTGGCAGAGTGTTCAGCCACGAACCTGAGCCTACCAGAACGCGGCGTGAAACGCTTGACGAAATCTCGATTCGACGTAATTACTTAACGCATCGTAACTATAAAACATGGACCATCCTTTAACTGAGCAGACACTCCCGAAGTTTCACAAGATCCACCGTTCCCTGCTTGAGGAAGAACGAACCGTCGAGCGAGCGCTCCTCGCTGCTTTGGGTGAGCAACGAGCAACGTTCGTCGGCACGCCTCGGGAGGGTTACGACGCCATGACTTCGCGCACACCGCTGGCGGGCAACGTCAGCGTGGAAGCCGTCGACCAAAACGGCGTGCGAGGATGGTGGGTGCGACCCGACAACGCCGCCGCCGACCGGGCCATTTTGTTCATCCACGGCGGAGCCTACCTGCTCGGCTCGGCCAAGGGCTACCGCGGCTTCGCCAGCCAAATCGCCACCCGTTCGCGGACCGCTGCCTTCGTGCTCGATTATCCGCTTGCCCCCGAACACCCCTTCCCGGCGGCCTACGATGCCGCCGTGGCGGCTCTGGCTTGGTTGAGAACACAGGGGGTCCTGCAAATCGCTCTGGTGGGCGACTCGGCGGGCGGTGGGCTCGCCCTTGCCTGCCTGGGCGAGCCGGTCGGGGCTTCGCCGACCATTGCCTCGGTGGCAGTCTTCTCCCCTTGGACGGACCTTGCGACCACCGGGGCTTCCTTTCACGACCCGTGCACTCACGATCCCATCTTCCAACGCGCGGTCATCACGAACGCCGCCGCCAAGTACCTCGGTGCTGCCAACCCCATGGATGGCCGGGCGTCGCCGCTCCATGCCGTGCCGGACACCCTGCCGCCGCTGCTCATCCAGGTCGGCACGGACGAACTCCTGCTCGACGACTCGACGCGCTACGCCGCCGCCGCCGCCGCGAAGGGGGGCGAGGTCCAACTCGAAGTCTACGAAGGACTGCACCACGTGTTCCAACGTTGCGTGGAGGCACTACCCAGCGCACGGCTCGCCTTTGACCGCGCCGCGCGCTTCTTATCCGCTCACTGGAGTTGAGGAGTTGCCGGCTGGCTGCGGACCCGCAAGGCTCTGCGTTGGACTGAACTCGGCGCAGAATCCAGCGGTCAGGGCTTGGGGTTCGCAGCCACCGCCGCACCCCAAAAGTTGAGCCTGCTCTTGTTGGATGGTTTGACCAAGAATTAGCGCACGCAATTTAGAAACAGGAGGACACCGTCTCGGTAAACCTCCGTTGGTGGGACGCCCGGCTTTGTGGCGGCCAAGGGGGCGGCTGAAGGACCGTTTTTTGGAAAAGTTTTACGCCGATCGAACAGCAAAGCAGTGACGGACTTGGTTCCTCGTCAGGAACGATCTGCCGTCGCCGCGCCGAAGACGCGGCAGAAGTTGCCACCGCCGACCTTGGCGATCTCCTCGTCGGCGAACCCTTGCTTGACCATCTCGCCGACGACCGCGTAGTAGAACCCGAGCTTCTGGTCTGGCCAGACCTGGTTGGTGCGGTCTCCCTCACGCCGTGGACCGGGTCCGGTGCCATGACCACGTGGCCCGTCATCGGGGCCACCAGGACCGCCCAGCCCTTTGTTGTTCTCGTCCGCCAGCCGACCTTCCGGTTTGGGCCCCGGGCCACCGCCACCGGGACCGCCTCCCCAAGGATTACTGCCCGGGGTGAGCTTCGTATCGGTGCCGATGCAGACATGGTCAATTCCCACAGCATCGACCATGTCGCGCACCGCCTGGACATACTCAGCGGGCAAGTCCACCAGGTGCGTCCACACCCCGACCACGCCCCCGGCATCGGCAATGACCTTTGCGTGCTCCTTGCTGAGCAAACGCGACTTCATCATCTGGCCCATGCGCTCGTTGCTGCCCAGACGCGTGTCGAGCCCCGTGTGCGAGAACAGCACCGGCTGGGTCGAGACCTTCAGCGCCGCGGCGACGGTGTCGGCGCTGGCGTGATTGAGATCAACGATGATGCCGAGTTCCAGACTCCGTCAGCCCGCCCAAGTGGGCGGGCGTGGTGTAGAGGTCGCCCAGCGGCACGGAGGCATCACTGTCATGGAACAGGTCCAGGAGCCGCAGGCCCCGCTGGTACGCCGCCTAGACGCGCTCCAGTTTGCCCTCCAGGAAGTGGGCTCCCTCGACGGCTTGCACAATGCTCGGCTGACCCGCGTCGTGGGCGGCTTGCAGCTCCTTGAGGTTCAACGCGCGCTGCATGTAGTTGCGGGCGAGCTGCGCGTCCATGGAGGTGAGCGCGTTCTGGAACCGCTCATAAAAGCCAGGCCCGGCACGCCGAGCCGCTGGTAGTCGACGGCGAACGTCGCGCAAATGGCGGAAAAGCCCGAACGCCGCATTTCGCCCGCGAGGTCGAGGTCCGGCCCCGGCACATCGGCTGCGATCAGCGGCACGTCGACGTGGTTGTGCGTGTCCACGCCGAGGGTGCTGCCCACGAGCTTCTTGACACGTGGGTCCACCTCGTCGGCGGCAGCTCGCAGCCAAGCAGGTCCGAGCCACAGGGTACCACCCGCCGCGCCCGCCGCCTGGAGAAACCGCCGCCTCGAAATTCCCGTCGATTGGTGATGATTCATTTTCAAAGAGTGACTGCTACTGCCCATCGCTCACTTGCCGTCCGCGCGGACCGCCGCACAGCAAGTTGGAGTTGATCCTCCTGCGACGGTCACCGATGCCATCATTGAATCCGGTGGCAAGCCTTCCGTTCGGGTCTGCTTGTTGCCTTCGCCGGTCGTGTTTGCCTTCAACTCCTTGACCAGCCGCGCGAAGCCTTCGTCGAACGCCTGCTTGTCGGCGGACTTGGCCTCGGGAGCCTGCCCCGCGCGCATGAACCCATGGCCCGCCCCTTCGTAGGTCACCGGCTCGTAGACCTTGCCCGCCGCCTTCATGTCCGTGACGGTCTGCGGCACCGTGGCCCCGATGCGGTTGTCGTTGCCGCCGTAGAACCCGTACACTGGTGTCCTGATCTTGCTCATGTCAGCCGCCGCCGGGGGCGCTCCGTAGAACACAAACGCCGCGCTCAGGTCCGGGCGGTGCGTGACAAAGGCGAACGCCTTGCCCCCGCCCCAGCAGAAGCCGCCCACAAACAACTTGCCGCTGGCCGAGGGTAGCCCCTGGCCGTAGTCCGCCACCGCGTCGAGGTCCGCGGTGACCTGCGCCGGGTCGAGGGCCATCACCGCCTTGATCACGTTGTCCTGGCCGCCCAGTGCATCCGTGCCCCCGCCGTTCGCGCCCAGACCGCTGACCAAGTCAGGAGCGACCACGATGTAGCCTTGCGCTGCCAGTTCGTCAGCTTGCAGCTTCATCCAGTCCGTTAGCCCGAAGATCTCGTGGATCAACACCACCACGGGAGCCTTGTCCTTGACCTCCGGGTAGATCACTAGCGTGTTGATCGTGCGCCCGTCGTGCTTGACCGGCACGTACTCGCGGTGGCGTTCGCTCTGTTCCAGCCTGGCTTTGGCCCACTCCTGCGCGGGCGACGAGGAGGCACCGCCCGCCAGCAGCGCGCAGACGATCAGGGAGAGGGAAGAAAAACGGGTCATGTGGTTGAATTTCTGCGGGGTTTGCGCTCTGGACAAGAATGCTTCAAATCGGTTCGTCAAGGTTTACGAAGGCTCGGTGAGCGCCACGCAAAAATAGTAAACGCCGGCCACGGAAATCCCGGCCGAACCGAAGCACCGGAGCACCGATACAAGCCGTGCGCGTGTGGCCGCATCTGCCCGTGTCCGGCGTGCTGCCTTCAGCGCGGCAAACAGCGGCAGGAGCACCATCTGGTGCCCCGCCTCGACGCCGAAGCTGAAGCCGAGGATCGCGAAGAGGACCGTCCCGGTCTGCATCCGGTGCATGAGATCGCGCAGTCCGCCGGCAAAGCCCAGCCCGTGGAACAGGCCGAAGAAAAACGCGATGGCCAGTCGGCTCCATCCCCGCGCGCGTTCCGGCCAGAAGATGTTTTGCAGCGCCACGCAGACGATGCTGGCCGAGATGAGCGGTTCCACCACGCGCCCGGACACATGCACGAGGTTCAAGGCCGCCAGCGTCAGCGTGAGCGAGTGCGCCAGCGTGAAGGCCGTGACGACCTTGATCAGGTCCCAGAGGGTCGCCGCCCCGAGCACCAGGGCGCTGATGAACAGCAGGTGATCATAACCGGTGAGGATGTGGTAAACCCCGTGCCAGAAGAACGTCGTGAACACCGGCAGATCGTTCGTGGCGGTCGGCTGGTGTGGCGCGTTGGCGGGCACGCTGGCGGTCGACAACGGAGGGGCCGAACCTCCCGTCGTGAAATCCAGTTGGTAGCGCGCTTGATCGTAGCTGCGATCCTGGGCGACGACGTGGATGCCGGGGTCGCGCGGCACCAGGCAGTTGACGAGGTAAACGGCGATGGCTCGCTCGTGATGGTTCTCGAAAGTCAGTCGCCGGGTAGCCACGCCGCCCGGCGGCAGGTCCGCCTCGAAGGTGAGCACGATGTCACCGAGACCGCCGTTGATTTCTTCCGTTCCCGGAAACGAAGACGAGACCAGTCGGAGCGTCAAGGAACCAGCGCCATCAAGGGTCAGCGACAGGTCACGGCGCACGTGCTCCGCATAAGCCCGTTGCTCGGCGTCCGAGATCGTGCCGTCTCCGTCGGCATCGAGGCTGGCGAGCATCTGCCCGGCCACGGCGACGCCGGGCGTCAGGCGGAGTTGCAACCCGAGATGGTCCTTTTCCACCGCCATCGTCGTGGCCTGGAGATACTCGTCGAGCCGGTGCGCGCCGGCGGGAGCAACCCACCCCAGGAACACGACGGCGAGCAGGGCCAGACGCGCCTTCATGGCGCGGGGGCGATGAGCGCGCGTCCGTAGTCGTTGGTCGGATCGCGGTACATCGTGTGGACGTGATCCGCCTCGTGCTGCGGCGCGTACTCGATGACCAGCTTCGGCCCCTGAATCCGGTAGTACGCCTTGCCGTATTGGCCCGCTTCGACGGTCGTCGGGCCGCTCCAGGCAAACCAGGTGTCGTCGAGACCCGCTTTGATTTCCTCCATGCGGGCGGCGGCGTAGCGGTCGCTGGCGATCCCCGCCCACTGGGAAATCAGGTCGAGCAACATCGCGCGCTGTTTTTCGTTCAGGGCGGACGCCTTCAACCCTTCGGGCTGAATCGTCTGCCCGTCGTGGCCGGGTCCGAGCACGAGGTCACCGACCTGGTACTTGAGCACCGCCTGCCGACGCTGGGCGTCGTCGAGCGCGCCCAACAGGGCAAACGCCTTGTCGTTCTCCGGCCCGAGCGGACGGACCGTTTTGCCGTCCGCCGTGGTGTAGGTCGCGGGTTGCGCGCCCGTGAGGGTCGGTGTGATCACGCCGTGTTCACCGACGAACGTCAGGTTGAGAGCGAGATGGTGGCCGCCGTATTGCAACATCCAAGGTGCTTTCTCGGAAGGGGTGCCGAGGATGGAAAAATAGTAGAGGTCTTTGCCGAACATCGCCCCGCCCGGTCCGCCCGGCTTGAACCCTCCGGGCGGCGGCCCTCCGCGGTCGTGATCCTTGTCGTTGCCGGGCGGCGGCCCCCCGTGGTCATGATCCTTGTCGTTGCCGAAGGGCGGGCGCTGGTGGTCGCTGAGCTTGAACACCTCGTCGGCTTCCATGATCTGCTGGACCTTTTCGAACCCCCTCGGACTAAGCACCACGGTCAGGAGCGCCATCGCGGCCTGGCGTTGCGCCTCGCTCATGTCGTGCAGGCTGATGCCGCCGCGCGGCACGAACCCGGTCGGGAAATTGGACCAGCGGGCGCGCTGCTTGTCGTCGTTGAAGGCGAACAACACCTTGGCCCGCTGTGTTTCATCAAGGGTGGCGAGAAAGGCGTTGGCGGCACCCACGGCTTGAGAGGTGGCCGAGGGCGTGGCACTCGCATCACTCTGGCTAGGCTCGTCGGCGGCAGTCGGCGTGGGCGATGACGCCAACATCCTCGAAATGACAAAAGGCGTGAGAACGAGGATGGACAGGAGGGATAAAGGAGACTTGGACTTCATCGGCGAATGATTGGTGGTCGGAAGGAGCGCTCCACAACAACGCGAATCGCTCGGACATCAACAGACACCATGATTGTTAAGCGACGGTCAGGGTGCAGAATGAGAATTGTAAGGGAGAGGTAAATATTGGGGTGCTCCAACGGATCGTCGCATGGAAAGGGGGCAAGACCATGCTCCAAAGCGCTTGGTTTTGCTAACTGGGAGCGCCGAGCTGAAAAGCGGCCCTTTCCGAACGCGTGAGTGCCGCAGAACTCGTCTTGAATCAGCGTGTCAAAACTTGGGATGCCCTGACGGGTTTTGACACACTTTTAGAATCACCAAAGGTCCGTTCGTGAGACGCTGACTTGGAAGCATCCCGCTCGTGCGGCAAAGGACCGTTTCTTGGCATTGAACTACTTACCGTGGCAACTAAGCATGGCCGCGAATAAGGAAACCGTTACGCTGACATGACTCGTGCATCGCCAGACACACGCACCGAGCTGCCGGGAACATCCGAGAACTCAGCCAGCAGGCGGGATGGCATGCCCATGTCCTCGCCTTGCCGCACGCTGATCCTGCCGCCGTGGGGCCACCCAAGATCGCGCAGGTAGCCCGCCAAAGCCGCCGCCCCCGCGCCCGTGGCGGGATCTTCGTAAACGCCGCCGGACGCGAAAGGGTTGCGGGTATGAAACTGCTGCGGAGCTTCTGCATAGACCAGCATGACGGTCGCCAGCCCCAAGCGCCGCATAAACTCTCGACCCCGATCCAAATCGTAGTGCATCCTGGCCAGCGCTTGCCTGGTTTTTAGGCCCACCAGGAGGTGATCCGCCCCCGCGTGGATCAGAGCCGGAGGCAACCGGGGATCAAGGTCGTCCGGCAGATATCCGAACATCGTAAGCGCCCCTGAGATGATCTCGGCCGACGCTGGACGGTTGTGCGTGGGAGGAGATTGCAGGGCGGCGCTGATGACTGAACCATGGCGACGGCCTTCCACCGTGATTTGCGCCTGGTTGAGCGTCAGCGGGAACATTCCATCGCCACTCCTGAGTGCTAGGGCAGCACCGAGGGCAATCGTCGCGTGCCCGCAAAAAGGAACCTCGGATTCCGGAGAGAAATAGCGGACCCGCCGGCCCGAAGGAAGCGGTGCAGCGAAAGCAGTTTCGGAGAATCCGATCTCTGCGGCGGTCTGCCGCATTGCCGTTTCGGTCGGCAACTCTTGAGCGATCACCACTCCCGCTGGGTTTCCGCCAGCTTGTCCATCGCAGAAGGCGGCGATTCTTGAGAGGTTCATCCTTTTGCGATTAGGCTGGAGGATCAAGGCGACCTGAGCCCAGCGGCAGCTTCTTCTTCCTGGTGGCTCCAAAGCTCAGCGACCGCGAAGAGGAAGGCAAGCTGGAAACTTATCCGAGAACCTCTGTTGTTGGGACGCTGGCCAAGAGGTTAGTCCGCCGGAGAGACAAACCACCGTTTTGTGACAGAGGTTTGCTCGCACTTGGTGGAGTCGAGAGCAAGCTAGGAGCCGGACGCAGAAGATGTCTCGACCCGCTGGACGGCCGCTCAAGCCTTGGTGCCGACGCCCTTGAAGAACGTGTAGCAGAACACGCCGTCCGCCTGTGTTGTGCGGTGCAAGGCTGCGATGCCCGCCTCGAAGTCGTCGGGCGTGATGAGGCCCGCTTGGAGCGCCGGTGCGCGCAAGCCCTCGATCATCGCGGTGAAGGTCCGCCGGGTGAACCCTTCCACCAAATCGGGTCGGCTGGCATCAACGTACACCTGCCGGGGCGAGACCCGCACCTTTGTAAAAGTCGCTTCCACCAGCAGCGGATAGACCTGGCGGCCGATGAGTGCGTTGCCGCCGGCTTGCTCTTGTAGGGTGACCTGGCACTGGATGGCCGCGCGGGCCGCGGCGCTCTCCGGATGGAAGTAGGTCGAGCCGTGGTCGCCTTCGATCAGTGTGAGGGTACCCTCGGGTCTGAGCAGGCGTCGCAAAGACGCTAAAGCTTCCACGGGCCGGGCCAAATGCTCCAGCACGAAGCAGAGGAACACGTGGTCGAAGGATGCTCCGTCGTAGGGCAGAGCAAAGAGGTCGCCTTGTGCGAACTCCACGTTGGTGAGGCCAGCGAGGTCCGCCCGACGTTTGGCTTCGGCCACGGAGGCGGCGTTCACGTCCACGGAGGTGAAGTGAGCGGCCGGGCTGCTTTGGGCCAGGGTAATGGTCTGCGCGCCCACGCCGCAGCCCGCTTCCAAGACGCGGCTACCGGGAGAATAGAACGTGTCGGCGTGCAATAGCTCTACGAGCGTGCCGGCCTGATCTTGTAGGCGCTCGTTCTCGCGCGGGTGGTAGCCGTGGACGTACTTGTCGCTCATGTGGGGAGTGAGTATGCAAACGTCGCCTCTAGGAACGGTGCGCGAGTAAACGGACGCCGAAGAGGATGAGGATCGCGCCGAACGCACGCTCCAGCCAAGCCGTGATGCGCGAAGCACGCAGGCGCTCGGCACCCCGCGAGGCGAAGCGGGCATAAGCGCTAAGCACGATCCCATCGACGATGATGGTCACGGTGAGAAGGTCCGCAAGCTGCCAGGCAAGAGAATGCTGCGGCTGGATGAACTGCGGGAGAAGCGCCGACATGAACAACAGCGCTTTCGGATTGGTGACCTGGATGGCGAAGCCTTGGAGCCAGAGGCTGCGCTCGGAAGGCGGGGGCCGGACGACTGGTTTTGCGCGTTCGGTGTGCCGAAACGTCGAAGCGATGGTTCGTACCCCGAGGTAGCACAGGTAAATGGCACCAGCCAGGCGAAGCACCGTGAAGGCTGTGCTCGCCGCCGCCAACAAGGTCGCCAGACCGCAAGCCACACAGCCGAAGAAGACAAAATGCCCGCAGAGGATGCCAAGGATGCCTGCGCCGGCCGCACGGAAGCCGTACCGGGCGGCTTGGGACATCGAGCAGATGGCGGCGGGACCAGGGGTCAGCGCGACCAGCGACCAAGTAGCGAGATAGAGAAAAAGCACTTCGATGCTCATGACCAAGAGGAAATGGATGACCCGGTGGTTGATAGCTATCTGGACGACGTAAATCAAGCCATCTATCAGATGCTCCTGAGCCTCTGCAAATTCTTGGATATTTGAACAGGCATCCGGGCGTTTCGCATTGCCTCCGACGGCGTGCTTTTGTGGGAGGCCGTTCCTTTTCAGAACCTGCGTAGCGGTCAAGGTTCGTTGGTGGGACGCCCGGTTTCCTGGTGGCAGCGGAGCGTCAAAGGACCGTTTTTTGACCATTCAAATTGATGGACGAACGGGAAGCGTCGCGTGAGAATGGCTTGCCCTCATTGAAGCGGCACGGTTTCATTCATTCTTTGATGATCCTGCGAACCCAGAAGAATTTTTGTCTGATCGTGGCCGCGCTGGTGTTGGGTGTGGTCCCCTCGGCTCTCCCGACTGCTATCACGGCCGAAGCCAGTCCGTGGCGGCAGTTGACGCTGGATGACCTCGCGGCCGTCCGCCAGTTGGTGCGAGAGAACCACCCCGGAGCGGTGGACTCCCAAAACCCGGAGTTTGGCACGCATCTGGAGGCGGATTTTGCGGCTGCCTGTCAGATGGCTGAGCGGGCGCGCAGTTACGAGGATTGGCTTTCCGCCCTGAGATTCTACACGGCGTCGTTCCAGGATGGCCATTTCGACTTCGCGGAAAGCGTCCACCGGGACGAGCTGCGCTGGCCCGGGTTTTTCGTCGTCTACACGGGAGGAGGCAAGTACCGGGTAGCCGCCCCGGAACCGGGCAAACCTGGTGAGGAATTTCCGCCCGCCGGGGCGGAATTGCTTTCCTGCGATGGGCGCCCGCTCGGGCAGATGATGATGACGGACGTGTTGCCCTATTTCGGTATCCGGGATTTGGAAGCGAGTCTCTACCGCTACGCACCGCGCCTGTTGGTTGACGAAGGGAACCCTGCCCGGCCTGCCCCGAAGACTTGCCGGATCAAGGTGGGCAACGACGAGAAGGAATATCCGCTGCACTGGCAAGCTGTCACCCAGAAAGACTTGGCCACGAAACGCCGCCTCGCGGGTCGTGGCCCACGGACGAAGTCGAGCTTGGAGGTTACCCCGGACGGCGGCGCGTGGCTGCGGCTGTGTGACTTCAACCCTTCTGAGGAAGACGCGCGGACATTGCACGGAGTGATCGCCCGGCTGCCCGAAGTACGGGACAGTTCGTATATCGTGTTTGATCTGCGTGGCAACGACGGCGGCAACTCCACCTGGGGGGAGGAAGTCATCAAAAACTTCTTCGGCGCGCAGACCCTGGCCCAACTGGAAGCCCGCCACCACGACCATGTGGACTGGCGTGCCTCCGCGGGCAACACCGCCTATCTACGCGCGGCGCTGCCGACGATCCAGCGCACCTTCGGCGCGGACAGCGCGGATTTTGCCGTCGTCACCAAAGACGTTCAGGGAATGGAAGACGCCCTGGCTCATGGCCAGCCCTTCTACCATGAACCGGCGGATCATCCGCTGCCAGCCGGCGGGGGCGGGC
>CALMAQ010000219.1:10705-16698 GCA_937859745.1 uncultured Verrucomicrobiota bacterium
AACGGGGGCGCCGGGTCCACTGCCGACCGCGTACCACGGCAAGATGTTCCTGCTCACCGCCGCCTGGGACGCGAGCGCGGCGCTGGATTTTTGCGACCTTCTGCTGGGCGTCGCCGGGGTCATCCACATCGGACAACCGACGTATGCGGACAGCGTTTACCTGGATATCCGTTGGCCCATTGAGCTGCCGAGTGGCTTGGGCGACATCGCGCTGCCGATGAAAGTGTACCGCGAACGCGAGCGTGGCAACAACCAGCCTTATGTCCCGGCGTTGCGGTGGGAGGGGGACATCACGGACACGGCGGCGTTGAAGATGTGGGTAGCCGGACTGGCGAATGCGCATCCACCCAGATGATCCCTCCACCCCATGCGCCGTCCCGAAAAACCACCGAGGCTGTGTGAAAACTCGGCGCGTTGGGCCAGGAACGGCAAAACTGACCGATAAACGCGGGACAAACTCTTAATTTCCAGCGTTTTTCGGGCAAATTCCGGTGATTCGAGACTCGTGCGCCGAGTTTTCACACAGCCTCGATCGTTTTCTGGCACAAAGCCCAAGCATCTACCTCTCTGATCGCCGCGCCTGTGGCCACCACCGCCTCTTCGTCGAGGAGGATGTACTCGGGCCTACACGCCCGGCGACGGGCCGCCCAAAGAGGAGGCCGGCTGTGCCGGGGAAGAAACTTTCCTCCGTCCAGCCAGCGAGAACAGAAATGCGTCGTCACCCGGTCACCACCCACGAGCGTCGGCTTTGCACAACGGCAGCAATGAAGCAGGGACGTGTGGCCCGATAAAAACGGACGCGCCTAGTAGCCTGTTGAAATCCTCCCTTTCTGAAAAAGGCTCTTCCTCAGCATGAGGCGTTTACAGATGCGAAAGCGGATAAAAACGAGGCTTTTCAAACAGGCTGTCAGGCAATCAGAGCCTCTCTTCGCTGAGCAGGAACCGAACGCCGGCCTCCGCGTGGATCTGAGTAGTATCAAAACACGGCGCGGAGAAATCCTCTTGCTTGAGGAGGAGCGGGATCTCGGTGCATCCGAAGATGACGCCCTCGCACCCATCGTTTAGCAATGCCTCGACAATTTCCAGATAAGCAGCGCGTGTTTGTGGGAGCACAAGGCCGCGGCCCAGTTCGTCGCGAACAGTGGTCTGGATGTAATCGCGCACGGCCTGGGAGGCAGGAACAACCGCTTCGATGCCGCTTCTCGCCAATCCCTCCCGATAGAACGGGAGTTCCATCGTAAATTGCGTCCCGATCAGCGCCACTCGGCGCAACCCAGCCTTCGAAACGGCGGAGGCGGTTTGTTCGATGAGGTCGATAAAGGGCAGATCGAACTCCGCCTTCAAGGGTTCGATCACCGCGTGGGCCGTGTTGGCGCAGAGCATGATCCCTGCGACGCCCGCCGTGGCAAGGCTCTGGCAAGCGCCACGCATCAGCTCAAGGGTGAGGTCCCAGCGTCCCTCGGTGTTGGGGGTGACAAAATCGTGGAAATCCACCGAGTGGATGATGAGGCGTGCGGTGTGGAGGCCGCCCAGTTGACGGTTCACACCCTCGTTGAGGAACCGATAGTATTGTTCGGTCGAGACCCAGGAGATGCCTCCGACCAATCCCAACAGCTTTGTGCTTGGCATTTGTTTCTCAATAGTCTTCGCGGAAGTTCTCGCAAGTGGTCTTTGGATGGCCCACATCGAAGACGAGCTGTTGGAGCGCACGATTGTCAACTTGGTGGTTGACGCCCGCGACGCGGTGCCCAACAGGGGGGTCTAAGCCGCTCAATTCAACAACCTTTTATTTCTAAAAATCTCCGTTGGTGAGACGGACGCCTTGTAGGTGGCCGGAGGTGCGGCAAAGGACCATTTTAAGACACGTCTTTTCACTTGCGCCGTGTTGCCCTAGCTGGCCTCAGCCTTGAGCCTCTCGTTTCCGCCAGCCACACCGAACGTGTTTCGATGATCCTCCACGTCCACGGAGCGCATCAGCAGGCATCCCGCCGAGATAAACCAGATGGATTGCGCCAGCACGACCAAGCCCATCCCATGCACGTTGAGGGGCAGGTTCCCGCTGAACAACGCCAGGACGATCACCGGACTTACCACCAACCCATACCACGCCAATGGCTGGGACAGTCGCCGGGCTCGCACCATCTCCAGCGACCACAGGAAGATCGCCACGCAAGTTCCCACCGTGTACATGGCGGCGAAAGCCTGGTTGATCCGGAAAGTGTAATCGAGCATCATGCGCCGCGATTCTAGCTTCGGGTCGCCTTCGACCATTCGGCTGAGGATGTCCGCACCGACGAAGCCGCTCATCGCCCCCGCGATCAGGATGGCGACGGTCGCAAATCCGAAGACCACGAGCGCCGCCAGTGCCCGCCGGTTTTGGTCTGCCAGTTGTCGGGTCAACGCCATCCCTCCGAGAAACACCATCACCACACCAGTCAGCGCCATCCCATGCACGGCCCGGTCCACCAGTGCAAGCGTTGCCAGCGCTGGGGGAGACGGCAGGACCCCGTCGTGGAGTGCCACCGGATGAAGACTCATCGTGATCAATCCTGCCACGCAGCCTGCCACTAGCAACGCTCCGCCTGTTCGGTTATCATTCATGCAGGAAAATGTCGGCGCGACAGGAGCTTGCCGTCTAGCGCCATCGTACGGTGTTCCCGGACACCTGCCTGCGTTCATGTCCGAAAACCCATTGCCAACCATTAGCCGCAAGCCTGATCCACGCGCGGCACGGACGCGGGATCGGCTAGGCGACGCGCTCATTGGATTGCTTCTCAGCAAGCCCTTTGATGCGATTACCGTGCAGGAAGTGCTCGACCGCGCGGGCGTGAGCCGCTCCACGTTCTACGAGCACTACCGCGACAAGAACGATTTGTTCCTCGGCGAAGTGGATCAGTTCTTCGAAGGCATGAGCACTTTGCTCACGAGGAAAAACGACCCGTCCGCGCGCGTCGCCCCGGTGGCGGAACTCTTCACCCATGTCGCCGCGGCGCGGGATCTTTACGCCGTCCTCGTCGAGTCGGGCCGGATGCCTGATGTGCGGGAACTTGGCGAGGCGCATTTCGCGCGGAGCATCGCCGAGCGGCTTGGGAGGCTACCACGGAGAGACCCGTTGCCGGCGGAGGTACGCCCCGCCGTCGCGCATGCGCTGGCTGGATCGTTGTTCTCCCTGCTGACCTGGTGGGTGCAGCAGGGAATGAAGGCCGCACCAGACCAAATGGATCGTCTTTTCCACACCATGATCCTGGGCACGCAGTGAAGCCTTCAGAAAGGGTGGCTTCTTAGTATTACAGTTGTAACTTTGTGCAAGTGATGATTTGTTCAGCCCAATGAGGGCAGATCAGTTCGAGAAGAAGGAGCGGCAGTTGCGTGCCGCCTTGGAAGAGACCACGCAACGCTTGGGCCAGCACTTCGCCAACCCGGCGGCGCGGGCGAGCGCCGGAGCGTACTTGCAGAGCCTGCTCAGCAGCGTGGAACGCAAAAACAGCTGGCAACTCGCCGAGGCGGCCGGCTTCGACACCCCGTACCGCTTCCAGCACCTGCTCGGACGCGGGGCCTGGGACGCCGACGCCCTGCGCGACGAACAACTCGGGATGGTGCTCGCGGGCTTGGGCAAAGAGGACGCCGTGCTGGCCATCGACGAGACGGGTTTTATCAAGCAGGGCAAAAAGAGCGTGGGCGTCAAACGCCAGTACTGCGGGGCCTCGGGCAAGCTGGATAACTGCCAAGTGGGGGTGTTCCTGTCCTGGCAGACGGCCCAGGGCCACGCGCTCATCGACCGGGCGCTCTACCTGCCTGAAGAGTGGGCGCAAGATCCCGAACGCCGACGCGCGGTGGGTGTGCCTGCGGCGGTGGCGTTCGCGCCCAAGCCGACCTTGGCCCGCTGCCTGGTCGAGCGCGTGCTGGCCGCCGGAGCCAGACCGGCGTGGGTGGTGGCTGATGCCGTGTACGGAGCCGACAGCAAACTGCGCTTTGCTCTGGAGGAGGTTGAACAACCCTACGTCTTGGCCGTCACTGGCCAGCAGTGCGTCTGGATGGGTTTTGGTCAGCGACGGGTCAAAACGCTGAAACCCCAGGTGCCTGCGGACGCCTGGGTAGAACTCAGCGTGGCGGCGGGCACCAAGGGGCCGCGCGTCTTTGACTGGGCCGCGCTGCGGATCAACCATGCTTACGGCAAAACTTGGCAGCGCTTTTTGCTCCTGCGCCGCTCCCGCTCCAAAGCCGGGGAGATCACCGCCTACCTGGTCTTTGGCCCGGCGGACACTCCCCTCGCAGAAATGGCGCGCATCGCCGGGCGCCGGTGGGCCATCGAGGAGAGCTTCGCGCAGAGCAAGGGCGAGGTGGGCTTGGATCAGTACGAAGTGCGAAGCTGGACCGGCTGGCATCGCCACATGACCCTGGCCATGACCGCGCAGGCGCTCCTGGCGATCACTCGCGCCCGGCTCTTTGCCCGCCCCACGGCGAGCCAGAGCGCCCTCGTTGCATTCAAAAAAACCGCGGGCTGCCGGTGGCCGCTGTCGGCTGATCCGCGTCAGCGTCGCGGAGGTGCGCCGCTTCTTCGTCGCGCTGCTCTGGGGAACCACCCGCGTGCTCCTTATCCAGGTGCTGCGCTGGTCCAACTGGCGACGGCACCACCAGGCTCTCTCCAAGTTCTTCCACTACAAATCGCGCAACGCCCTTGCCCACTTACAACTGTAATATTAGAAAGCGTGTGAGAAGCAGGGTTTCAGCCCGGTTTGAGGCGATGGAGCATGAGGTTGGTCATGGCAAGATAGACCATGGCCTCGCTGCTCTGGGGTAGGTACTCGTAGTCTTTGCTCAGACGCCGGTAGTTGTCCAGCCAAGCGAAGGTGCGTTCGACCACCCAACGCCGTGGCAGCAGGATAAAACCCTGCTTTTTCTGCGCGTTGATCTCGGGCCGCTTGATGACCTCCACCCGCCAGCCGAGCAGAGTTTTGACCCAGGCACAGAAGTCTTTGTCTGCCTGGTAGCCCGCATCCACCCACAGCAGACGCAGCCGTTTGAAGAACGCTGTGCCCGCAGCCTTCGCCACTGTCACTTTTTCCATGATGCGTCTGGCACCGGCCTGTTCGCTCACGTCGGCGGCGTGGACGACGACGGTCAGCAGCAAACCCATGGTATCTACGAGGATGTGCCGCTTGCGCCCCTTCACATGCTTGGCGGCATCGTAGCCGCGGCAAGGCCCCCTTTTTTCGTCGTCTTGGCTGACTGACTGTCCAGGATGGCTGCCGAAGGGTTTTCTTTGCGCCCGGCCTTCTTTCTGACCTTGCCACGGAGGATGTCGTGCATCTTGATCCAGGTGCCATCCAGGCGAAAACGCCGGTAATAGTAGTGGACCGTGCCCCAGGGCGGCAGGTCGTGGGGCAGCATGCGCCAACTCACCCCGCCGCGCACCAGGTAGAGGATGCCGTTGAGCACCTCGCGCATGTTCACCTCTCGGTCTCGTCCACCGGGTTCGGCCCCGGGGATGAGAGGGGCGACTTCCGCCCACTGCTTGTCGGTGAGATCACTCGGATAAGCTGCTCGCTCGGGCATCCTGCAATCTACCAGAAGACCCGCTTCTCACACGCTTTCTTAGACGGATGCCAACTCGCTCATCGCCATCTCGGAAAACCCCTGTTGGTGAAACGCCGCCTCTGGGCGAAGGCGGTCGAACTGCAAATCACCGTTTTTTGATGCCTCGGAATTTTTACCAAGCTATGATGGCTTCATCGCCTGGATGACAGGCAGTCTCACCGGTGGTTTCGCTTGAGGTGATCGCTACATCACTTCATGGTCGAAGGCGTCTGAAACAAACCGAAAGCTGGGGCTTGGTCCGATGGACGATTTCGTGCATGATGCAAGCCGCTGAAGACCCCGCAGCGTCGTTGCAGGGCCGTACCCCGGGGCCAAAAATCTATCTGCAATGCCGCCACTTCTAACACGGTGGTCGGAGACAGACCGCTGGGTCTCCGAAGCTCTTGCTGGCCACC
>CALMAQ010000220.1 GCA_937859745.1 uncultured Verrucomicrobiota bacterium
CGGCACCTTTCGTCCAGCTTGAACTGCCCTCACTCACCACATACCCTCAGCGAACGGAGGCTGGCGGTACGTCCGTTTTGCATCCATTGTCCGTCCTCGCCAGCCTCTGTCGCTCAGCTTGCATCCATTAGACCGCCTCGCACGCTGATGAACAAATACTTCGCCTTTTTGTTCTTCTTTGGCGTTCCGATGCCGGCAACCATTCCTACTGCCATTTTTCTCTGTCGCCACCGAGTTCGGCGTAGAAAGCGCATTGCTTACGGGACGATGTTTGCAGCAGCTTCCTGTGTTCCTCTGTTACTGGCTGTGGCAGCTACTTGTGCGGAGCCGGACATGTGGTGGTCACACGTGCACAAAGATTCGCCAAAAATCCCCTCGGTCATACTGATGTACCTGATGCTCGGGTGCGTCCTGCCTGCCTGGAGCGTCGTGGTGTATCATCAAAGGCGACGGGCGCAAGATGAACCACCCGTGGCCTGATCCCCTGTCAGCCATCGCTCGCTCCTGTCATCCAAAACAAAAACAAAGCACATGAAAACACTCGGGCTCATCCTCGTCACTTGCCTCGCCTCCCTTGGCTTGCTCCACGGCGAACCCGCTGCACCTCTCATCCCACCCCCCGATCCCACCGGCACTTGGGAATGGAGCACCAAGTCGCCGAATGGCGAAATCCCGACCACGCTCAAACTCGAACGGCAGGACAGCAAAATCGCTGGCGTTTACTCGAATCAATTTGGCAACACGGCGATCAGCAACGCCTCCCTGCAAGACAACGTGATCAAATTCGACGTGGTGCGTGATTTCGGCGGCCAGAAGTATGTGGTGAAGTATCAAGGCAGAATGGAAGGCGACACGATCTCGGGGACCATCGAAGCACCTGGCCACGACGGAGGCGAAGGAGTGAAGCTCGATTGGAACGCGAAACGTACGACGAAGGAAAAAGCGGGCGACACGAAACCACAAGGCTGAAGGGCGGGACGCCCAGCAGGACCTCGTGACGCGCGCCGGCGGCGTTTTGCATCCCCTGGCCCCTTTGTGCGACGTTGCGCGCATGGAACTCTCCGCAGCACTTTTTGGACGCCGCACGATCAAGGATTTCAAGCCCGACGCCGTCCCCGCCGAACTCCTCGCCCGCGCGCTGACCGCCGGGCTGTGGGCGCAGAACCACAAGCTGACCCAACCGTGGCGCTTCGCCATCCTGGGACCCGCGACGCACCGCGCGCTGGCGGAGGATTTCGCGGCGGGACAGGCCGCCGCCGCCGGGCCGGACGCCGAGGCGGTGCGCGCGAAGGCGCGGGAAAAGATTCTGTCCAAGCCGTGCGTGGTGGCCGTGAGCCAGCGGCTGGCCGGGCCGCCCGTGCAGCGGCGCGAGGACTACGCCGCGGTGGCCTGCGCGATCCAGAACATCCAGCTCGCGGCGTGGGCCGAGGGCGTGGGGATGCAGTGGAGCAGCGGCAAGGTCATCGGGGCACCGGGGACGTACGAAATCCTGTCCCTCGACCCGGCGGAGGAGGAAGTGGTCGGCCTGCTGTTCTTCGGCTACCCGGCGCGCGTCCCGGCTGCCCCGGCGCGCGAGGGACTGGCGGCGGTGTCGCGGACGCTGCCTTGAAAGATGGGCCGCGCGCAGAGAAGGTAGCGCCGCCATGCCCCGAACCTTCCCCTACATGCTGGTGGACGCCTTCACCACGCAGCCGCTCTGCGGCAACTCCTGCGCCGTGATCTTCGACGCCGACAACCTCGACGCCGCCACCATGCAGGCCGTCGCGCGCGACTTCAACCTGTCGGAAACCAGCTTCGTGCTGCGTCCGACCGACCCGGCCAGAGCCCGGTTCCGCGCGCGCTACTTCACGCCGGGCGAGGAGATTCCGCTGGCGGGTCATCCCACGATCGCGACGGGCTTCGCGCTGGTGGACAGCGGGCGGCTGCGGCTCGACCCGGCGCGGGACCGCACGACCATCGCGCTGGAACTCAACGTCGGGCCGATCCGGGTGGACATCGTCCACTCCGCGAGCGGGCGCAGGGGGGTGGCGGAGGTGGGCATGTTCCAGAAGACGCCCGAGTTCCGCGCCGAATACGCGCCGGAAACGGCCGCGCCGATCTTCGGCCTGACGCCCGGCGACCTGCTGCCGGGCCTGCCGGTGCAGACGGTCAGCACGGGCACGCCGCAGCTCATGCTCGCGGTGCGCGACCACGCGGCCCTGCGCCGCGCGCGGCTCGACGCCGGGGCGTACGACCGGCTGCGGCAGGCGTCGGGCAACGAGTTCTTCAGCGCGCACGTGTTCGCCCTGGGCGGCGCGACGCCGAAGGGCGACGTGTTCGCGCGGCACTTCACGGGGCCGCCCGCGTCGTTCGAGGACCCGTTCACGGGTTCGGCGACGGGCGGCATGGGGGCGTTCCTGTGGCGCTACGGGCTGATCGGGAGCCCGCGCTTCGTGGCCGAGCAGGGCCACTGGCTGGAGCGGCCCGGCGCGGCGTCGGTGGAGGTGGTCGGTCCGCGCGACAACATCGAAACCGTGCGCGTGGCCGGTCCCGCCGTGGTCGTGGTGCGCGGCGAGATGACGCTGTGACTTCCGCCTTTGGGCCCGCGCGTTTTTGCGCTAGCTTAGTACCCCCTCTCCCACCCCAACTTATGCACACCGTTCATCTCCTCGGCGGCAGCCGCACCGACTTCAAGCGTAACTTCAAGAAGGAGAACAAGAGCTTGCGCGAGGTGATCGTCGAGGTCGTGCGCGACGCCTTCGCCGCGACGTGCATCGAACCGGGCGACATCCAGGCGGGCGTGCTGGGCAACTTCGCGGGCGGCATGTTCACGCGCCAGCTCCACCTCGGCGCGCTGTTGCTCGAAGCCGACGACGCCCTGCGCGGCATCCCCACCATGCACACCGAGGCCGCCTGCGCCTCGGGCAGCCTCGCCGTGCTGACCGCCGCGCAGTGGGTGCAGGCCGGGTTTTACGATTGCGTCCTGGCCGTCGGCGCGGAACAGCAGAAGACCATGTCGCCCGCCGATGGGTCGGACGTGCTCGGGGCCGCCGCCGACTACCACCGCGAGAAGCCCGAATACGGCGAGTACATGTTCCCGAAACTGTTCGGCCGCATCGCGGAGCTTTACATGCAGCGTTACCCCTCGCTGACCGAGAGCGACCTCGCGCGCGTGGCGGTCAAGAACTACTCGCACGCCCGGCTCAACCCCCTCGCCCAGATGCGCGAGAGCGACCTGGACTTCACCACCGCCAGCACGGAGACGCAGAAGAACTGGCGCATCGCGGCGAGCCCGCTCAAGCTCTACGATTGCTCGCAGATCACCGACGGCGCGGCGGCCGTCATCCTGTGCTCGGAGCGGTTCCTGGACAAGCTCTCGCACCGCTGCGCCTCGGGCAACGCCAGCCCGCGTTCGCACGCGCCGGTGTCGCTGCTGGGTTGGGGGCACTCGACCGATTGCCTCGCGCTGGAAAAGAAGGACGTGCCGCACTTCCCGCAGGCACGCAAGGCGCTTTCCCGCGCGCTGGAGGTGGCGGGCATCCGCGACCCGAAGACGCAACTGCACGGGGTGGAGGTCCACGACTGCTTTTCGGTCAGCGAGGTCATCGCCTACGAGGTCATCGGCCTGGCTGACCCGGGACAGGGTGCCAGCCTGCTGCACAGCGGCGCGACGATGCTCCCATCGGTACGCAAAACCGTGCTCGGCGCGGATGCGCCCGCCGCCCCGTTCTCCATCCCCGTCAACAGCGGTGGCGGCCTGATGGCCGACGGCCACCCGGTCGGCGCGACCGGCGTGCGCCAGGTGCTCGACGCCTACCAGCAACTCAGCGGCCAGGCTGGCCCGCGCCAGATCGAAGGCGCGAAGCGGTTCCTGACGTACAACGTCGGCGGCAGCATGACGACGACCGTGGCGATGGTGTGGGGGACGTAAAGATCACCAGCTAACATCCATCCATTCTTATGCACGAACGAATTTCGACGCACCCCAATATCTGTCACGGCAAAGCCTGCATCCGCGGCACTCGCGTGATGGTTTCCGTCGTGTTGGATAACCTCGCGGGAGGGTTGACCACGGAAGAAATTCTTCGCAGCTACCCGTCGCTGCAGACCGAAGATATTCCGGCGGCCTTGGCCTACGCGGCAGAGTTGGCGGATGAGCGGATTGTGCCCACCCCGCTGCACGCAGTCGCGGCATGAAGTTCAAAGTCGATGAAAATCTGCCGGTGGAGGTTGCCGAGTTTCTCAGGACTCGGGGCTTTGACGCCCAGACGGTCTACGACGAAAACCTGATCGGCGCGGAGGACGCTTCCATCTTCATGGTTTGTCAGAGCGAAGAACGTATCATCCTGACGATGGACTTGGATTTCGCCGACCTGCAACGTTACCCGCCCGTAGATACCGCCGGAATCGTCGTCCTGCGTCTGAATCAACAGCGCCGGGATTACATTCTGGCTTTCATGCCCAGACTCATTCGGTTGCTCGAAACCGAACACGTTGCCGGAAGTCTCTGCATCGTGGACGAAATTCGGACGCGAATCCGCAAGGCTCGCTGATGTTATGACAGCCTCTACCCCCCTCCGCCTGCTGACCGCCGTGCCCATCTGCGACGGGCACGACAGCGCCATCAACACGATCAACCTCGAACTCATCCGCCACGGCATCGAGGTCGTCTACCTCGGCTACCACCGCCCGGCGGCGGACATCGTGCGCGCGGCGGTGCAGGAGGATGTCGCGGCCATTGGCCTCTCGTCGTACAACGGCGGGCACATCGAGTTCTTCGCGGAGGTCCGCGAGAAGCTGGACGCGCTCGGGGCGACGAACATCGGCCTGTTCGGCGGCGGCGGCGGCACGATCACGCTGGCAGACGCCGAACTGATGACCCAACAGGGAACCGACCGCATCTTTTTCGCGGGCACGCCGCTGGACGAGATGCTCGGCTGGATCAGCGAACGTTACGGCAAACCGCCCGGCGCGCCCGGCCCCTCCGCAAGCCCCGATCTTGCGCTGGCGCGGCGGCTGACGGAAATCGAGTCCGCGTTCTCGCGCCCCGTGGCCGACCCGCTCGCGGAAGCCGCCCCGGCGTCCGATGGACGCACACGCTCCCGCGTGGTGGGCATCACGGGCCCGGGCGGCGCGGGCAAGACGACGCTCATCGATGAACTGGTGCTGCGGTTCCTGCGGCGGCGTCCGGCCGGGTCGCGGGTGGCCATCCTGTCGCATGATCCGAGCATCGGCGGCACGGGAGCGGGCGCGCTGCTGGGGGATCGTGCGACGATGATTTATTCGCAGCAGGACCGCGTGTTCATGCGCTCGATGGCGACGCGCGGGCAGTCCGGCGGGCTGAGCCCATCGACGGGGCGGTGCCTGGAGCTGCTGGCGTCGTCGGGCGAGTTCGAGTTGGTCATCATCGAGACGGTCGGCACGGGACAGGAGGCGTTGCCGTTTTCGAGCGACCTGGTGGACCTGCGCGTGCTCGTGATGAACCCGGATTACGGCAGCCGCCTGCAACTGCAAAAGATTGCCATGCTGGACGCGGCGGACCTGGTAATCGTCAACAAAGGAGACTTGCAGGGAGCGCGCACGGCAGGCGCGGAGGTCGAGCGTCGGCTCGGCTCCAACAAACGCGGTCAACGACTACTATCGACCACCGCGACCCGGCACAACGACGCCGGGGTGGACGGATTGTTTGACAATCTGTGGGGGAAAGGAGAGTAGCCGCGAAAAGACGCAAAAGGCGCAAAAAGGGAGAAGAAGAATGGGTGAAGGGATGAGACAAAGTCGTGTGGAGCCGATGAGCGAGGAAATTCGTGGTTTGTGCAATCTCATCCGCCAGACGGGATTCGAGATTCATTGCTATTTGCAGCATGGACACTTGGAAAAGGTCTACGAGAATGCGCTCGCGCATCGTCTCAGAAAGACGGGTCTGCACGTCGTACAGCAACATCCCCTGACCGTCTTGGATGAGGATGGCACTCCAATCGGTAGCTTCGTTGCCGATTTGTATGTGGAGGAAAAGATCATCGTGGAACTGAAGGCAATCCGCGCGCTTTGCGACGAGCATGTCGCGCAACTTCTGGGCTATCTACGCGCTTCGCGGGTCGAACACGGTTTGCTCTGCAATTTTGGAGCCGCACGTTTTGAAATTCGCAAGTACGCGTTGTCTTCTTTGTCGCGTCACCGTCCGAGGCATGACCCGCCTGTGCTTTAACTCTTTCTTCTCTTTTTTTTGCGCCTTTTGCGTTTTTTCGCGGCTACTCCCTCCTTCCATGAACTACTGGCTGGTCAAACAGGAACCAGAGGATTATGCCTTCGCCCAACTGGTGGAAGACAAGCAAACCAACTGGACCGGCGTGCGGAACTTCCAAGCGCGCAACAACCTGCGCGCGATGAAAACCGGCGACCGCGTGCTGTACTATCACAGCGGTGCGGAAAAGTGCGTCGTCGGCACGGCGCGGGTCTCGCGCGAAGCGTTCCCTGACCCCACCGTGGCCGCCGACGATCCGCCCGGCGAGTGGGTGGCGGTCGAACTCGCCGCCGACGCGCCCCTGTCGCGGCCCGTGTCCCTGGCCGAGATCAAGACTGACCCGCAACTGAAGAACCTGCCGCTGATCCGGCAATCGCGGCTGTCGGTCGTACCGGTGACGAACGCAGAGTTCACCCACCTCCTGCGCCTCGGCTCGCAGGCGCAGGCTCCTTGAGCAGATACAACTCCAGCCCGGGCCGCAGCGTATAGGGTTGACGCAACGCGCTTTTCCAGGCCGACGCCGCTTGCTGCGGCAACGTGCGGTAGAACGTGCTCCGGCGCTCGTAGTCCGCCGCCACGCCCGCCGCCGGACGCTTGCTCTGGTCGAAGTACCGGCGCGAGTCGAACGCGCAGACCACCACGGCCTCCACGCCCCGGGCGCGCAGGGCCGCCACGTCGCCGAGGTCCGCCACGGAGGGCCGCGACCATACCTGTTGCGACAACTTTGTATCGCCCGCGTTCGGCGCTGCCTCCAGCCGCGCCAGCGCGTCCTCGGCGATCAGCGCCGTCGGCGGCAGGTGCGCCGCGATCCAGCGCCGCAGGTCCGCGCGGTCGTCCCGCCCGAAGCCGTCCACCATCGTCCACGCCCCGGGCACGGTGAACAGCCACAGCACGCCCGGCCCCGCCAGGGCGGGCAGCCACCCGGGCAGGCGGCGACCGCTC
>CALMAQ010000221.1 GCA_937859745.1 uncultured Verrucomicrobiota bacterium
TAGTCCACCAACGCCTGCGTGACGCCCTCGGCCCCTTTGTCCGCCCCGGCGGCCAGGGCAATGTCCTCGGGCCGCGCCCCGAGCACCACATCCTTACCCACGTAGGCCCTGAGCGCGGGCCGCTCGCCCGCCTCGAAGCGCACCTCCACCACGCCCCCGCCCGCCTCCTTGAAGACGAGCCGGCCGCTTTTCTCCGCGAGCCTGCCGGGCACGAGGTTCATCGGTGGATGGCCCAGGAACCCGGCCGCGAAGAGGTCGTCCGGCTCCAGGTAGACCTGGAGCGGCGCGCCCGATTGCACGACGGCTCCCTCCCGCAGCACGGCCACGCGGCTGCCCAGGGCGAGCGCATCGACAGGGTCGCGCGTGGCGTAGATCGTCGTCGCCTGGAGCCCCTGGTGGAGCTGGATGAGCCCGGCGCGGGCCGCGGCGCGGGTCTCGTGGTCCAGGCCGGCCAGCGGTTCGTCGAGCAGGAACACCTTGGGCTGGCGCACCACGGCGCGGCCCAGGGCCACGCGCTGCGCCTCTCCGCCGGAAAGTTGCGCGGGGCGGAGCGGGAGCAGGGCGGCGAGGTCGAGGATGTTCGCGGCCTCCGCGATGCGCTTCTTGATCTCGGCGTCCGGCGCGCCGCGCATCCGCAGCGCGAAGCCGAGGTTTTCCGCCACGGTGAGATGCGGGTAGAGCGCGTCGCCGCCGAAGACCATCGCCACGTCGCGCCCGTGGGCGGGGAGATCCTGGATGGGCTTGCCGCCCAGCAGGATTTCGCCCCCGGCGGCGGGCGTCTCCAGCCCGGCGATCAGGCGCAGGAGCGTCGATTTGCCCGCCCCCGCCGGTCCGGCAAGCACGAGGAACTCCTCGTCGGCCACTTCCAGGGACAGGTCGCGGACGGCAGGCGCGGGCGCGTCGGCGTAGGTTTTGGACAGGCGGCGGAGGCTGACGTTGGCCATGCGGGACAAGACGGGTGGGCGCGTGGGCTGTCAAGCCGGAGGCCGTGCCCACGGGGGCCGGCGGCAAAATGTGTGGACAGGCTTCCCGGGACGCCGATGGTCGTTGGCTCCTCAAGGCACGCCAACCTTTCGATCCCCGTGTCGGGCCCGAAGGGCAAAAGGCACGCTCCACGAGGTGGCGGAAAAATCCGGGGGAACCTGGGTGTACTCCAAGGTAGACGGCAAGGCGGAAGTCATCGACCTGCTCGGGCCCACGCCCTGACCGGCAGACAGTCAGCCGCCATCCGTCCTCCTTCCGCCCACGCCGTCATCCCGCCGTGGCTTGGCCAGATCGTAGCACCAGCGCGGACCGACGCCCGGCGCGGTGCCAATGAGTGCGTCCAGCATGCAACCCGCGGCGCGGTCCGCTACGATGGAAAATGAGGAAGGTGCCGGGCCATAACGTTCCCCCCCATCGTTCCTTCCGACGTAAACAGTTGCTTTTGCCACTCGCCCCTTTCGGGGGTTTCCCTATGTTCCCCTCAACCGCCTTTCCGTCCATCCATGAGCCGTCCTGACCAGCCGGTCGATTTCCGCGTCCTCTTCGAGTCCGCGCAGGAACTTTTCCTGGCGGTGCACGCGGAGCCGGAATATCGCATCGCCGCCGCCAGCGAGCCCTACCTGCGCGCCACCATGACCCGGCGTGAGGACATCATCGGACGCCCGGCCTTCGAGGTGTTCCCTCCTGCCCCCGGCACCGCCGCCGCCGCCAGCCGCCAGCAACTCCAGGATGCCTTCGACCGCATCCTCGCGGGCGGTCCAGCCGAGACCCTGCCCCTCCGGCAGTTCGACCTGCGGCGGCCCGAGGCGGCGGGCGGCGCTTACGAGGAACGCCACTGGCAGACCTCCGTGGCCCCGGTCCGGGGCGCGGACAGTGCGCTGGCCTTCCTGCTCTGCCGCACGGAGGACGTGACCGCGAAGGTCCGCTCCGACCGTGAGATCGCCGACACGCGCACGCGGCTGGAAGCCACGCTCGGGGCCGCCGATGTCGGCACCTGGATCTGGGAGGTCGCGCCCGACCGCGTGACGGCCGACCGCAACCTGGCGCGCCTCTTCGGGGTGGACGAGCGGGACGCCAGCGGCGGGCCGCTCGCACACTACACGCGCCACATCCACGAGGACGACCAGGCCCGGGTGTCCGCCGAAATCGCCGAGGCCACGGACCAGGGGCGGCGCTTCGACACGCAGTACCGCATCCGCCAGCCCGACGGCTCGATCCGCTGGGTGGCGGCGCGTGGCTGGGCCGAGCGCGACAACGCTGGCGTGCCCAGCCGCTTCCCGGGCGTCGTCATCGACATCACCGAGCGCAAGGAGGCCGCACGAGCCCTGCGCGAAAGCGAGGAGCGGCTGCGGCTGGCGGTCAGCGCGGCCGACCTGGGCACCTGGGACTACGACATCAACACCCGGGAACTGAACTGGTCGGACGTGTGCCGCGCCATGTTCGGGGTCGAGCCCGGCGCGCCCGTCACCTACGAGGGGTCGTTCCTGGCCGGTCTGCACCCGGACGACCGCGAGAGCACCCACGCCACGGTGATGGCGGCCACGGAGCCGGGCAACGCCCAGCGCTTTGACTTCGAGTACCGCACCGTCAGCCCCGTGGACGGCACCGAACGCTGGATCGCCTCGTCCGGCCGCGCGTTCCCCGGCAGCGACGGGCAGCCCGCGCGCCTCATCGGCACGGTCATCGACATCACCGAGCGCAAGCGCGCGGAGGAGGCCATCCTCCGGCACAGCCGCCAGCTCCAGAAGCTCACTGGCATCTCCAACCGGCTCAACGCCGCGCATGACGTGACCAGCGTGCTGGGCATCATCACCGAGGAGGCGCGCCACCTCATCGGCGCGCAGCGCGCCGTCACCACCGTCACGCCCGGGCTGGCCGCGCCACGTCCCGTCACGGTCGTCTCGCAGCAGAACCCCGCGGAGCCCGGCGGCAGTTCCTACCGGGGCATCGTCGGCAGCGCCACCGCCCTGACCGATCTGGCCGAACGCCTCCACGGCCCCATACGTGTTTCCCGTGAGGAAGCCGCTAACGCGCCCGCCCTGCACGATCCTTCCGCGGAGGTCATCGACGACGCTGAACCCATCGGCGGCTGGCTGGCCGCGCCCATCACCGGGCGCAACACGCGCAGCCTCGGGGTCATCCACCTCGCCGACAAGGCCGAGGCGGATTTCACCGCCGACGACGAGGCGCTGCTTTCCCAGCTGGCGCAACTCGCCGCCGGGGCCATCGAGAACGCCCGGCTCTACCAGGAACTGCGCGAGAAGGACCACCGCAAGGACGAGTTCCTGGCCATGCTCGCGCACGAACTCCGCAACCCCCTGGCCGCCATCCGCAACGCCGTCGCCCTGGGCAGCGACCAGGAGGCCGGGGCCGAGGAGATCGAATGGAGCATGGAGGTCATCAACCGGCAGATGCGCCAGCTGTCCCGGCTGATCGACGACCTGCTGGACGTGTCGCGCATCACCCAGGGCAAGGTGCAGCTCCGCCTCGAACCCCTGGACGCCGCGCGCGTGCTTCAGAGCGCCGTGGACACCGTCCAGCCGCTCATGGAGGAGCGCCAGCACGAGCTGACCGTCTCCTTCCGTCCCGGCACGCTGCACGTGGAGGCCGACCCGACGCGGCTGGAGCAGATCATCGTCAACCTGCTCTCCAACGCCGCCAAGTACACGCCCAAGGGCGGCGAGATTTCGCTGCGCGCCAGGCAGGAGGACGGGCATGTCGTCATCCGCATCAAGGACAACGGCGCGGGCATCCCACCCGACAAGCTCCAGGCGATGTTCGAGTTGTTCGCGCAGGGCGACCGGGCGCTGGCGCGCTCGGAGGGCGGACTGGGCATCGGCCTGACGGTGGTGCGCTCGCTGGCCGAGCTGCACGGCGGCACGGTGACGGCGTACAGCGAGGGCAAGGGCCAGGGCAGCGAGTTCGTGCTGAAACTGCCCGCGCCGGACGTGGAGAAAAGCCCGGCGCGGGCAGTTTC
>CALMAQ010000222.1 GCA_937859745.1 uncultured Verrucomicrobiota bacterium
CGGTTGAGCCCGACCAGGAGCGTCAGGGCCTCGCGGAGCGGCGGCCAGCCGAGCGGGCGGAAGCGGCGGCAAGCACTAGGCCGCGGACGCCGGCCAGAACGTCCGCGGTTTCTGCTGGCCAGGCGTGGGCTGGTTGACAAAGGCGGCGAGGTTGGCCACGTAGCCGTTGAGCAAATCGTGGTCCTGCACGGGGGCGCTGAGCAGCGCGCCCATGTTGGCCATCCCCACGTCGCAGCCGAGGAGGAACTCGTTCCACCAGGTTTCGTCGGTGTGCAGCAGGCCCTGCGCGTCGAAGTAGAGCACCTGGCCGGAATGCCCGTAGAAGGAAGGCAGCGGCAGGTGCGGGAAGATGCGCGGCGGCACGCGCGTGACCACGTCGCGGTTGTTGACGAACCGGAAATGAACGTTGCCCAGGTGGGTGTCGCACTGCCCGACGAAGGTGAGGTCGCCCACGCGCGGCTGGCCGAAGGTGTAGAGCCCGTTGACCGGCTGCCGTCGCGCGAAGGTGAAGGCCGCCGCGCAGAGCACGGCCAGCGCCCCGCCGAGGCTGTGGCCCGCGATCCAGAGCGTCTGCCCCTGGTCCTGGAAGCCGGTCACATCGGCGAGGATCAGCGCCCAGACTTGGAACAGGCCCATGGTGAACCCTTGGTGGGTGCCGCCTACCTCCGGGCCCGCGAAGTAGCTGGCGAAAGACCCCTGTCGGGCCTCGAAATCGGTCATCCAGTCGAGGAGCTGATCGGGCCGCGTGCCGCGGAAGGCGACGACCACGGCACCCTCGCGCCGGGCGGTGTAGGCCTGAATGTCGCGCACTTGGCGGACGGCCACCTGATCGAAGCCGCACGAAGCCAGCACGGCGCGGATCGTCGGCTCGTCCTTGTAGGCGAGGTTGGAGGCGTGCGCCAGCGCGAGGGCGTTGGTCTCGCTCCAGCGCGTGGTTCTCGGATAGAACGCGCCGAACGCGGCAACGGCGTCCCGGTACTGCGGATCGGCGGCGAGGTCGGGCGGAAGGGGCGGGTTGCTCATGCGGACGCGGGTTGGCGTCCACCTTACCGGAGACACCCCCGGTCCGGCAACGAAAAACCGTGTAAGTCCTGCCAGCCGTTTTCTTTGTGCAAGTGTCCGGCGGGCCGGATCACTTGCTGATGATCTGTCCCGTGTTGAACACGTAGAAGTAATGCACCCCGTTCGTGTCGTAGTGCCCGGGATTGCTCGGGTCGGGGTAGTAGTACATCCCGCTGCGTTGTCCACCGGGGAAAGCCGCACGGGGATGGATTGGCCGCCGGAGGTCATGCTGACGCTGGCCGCGCTGAAATCCGCGTCCTGGTACGAGAGCGACCAGCGGTTGAAGATCAATGGGCAAGGCACGTTGCCCTTGGGCAGTCAGGCATCGAAGTTCTCGCGCGTGGCGGGGTAGCCCGGCAGGCCGTTGGGGCCGAGCATCCAGAGCGCGTTGGCGGGGTAGAACGCTCCCAGGTTGGCCGTGCTCGCGGTGTGGTCCACGTCGCCGGTGCCCATGTGCAGGGTCGGCGGGTAGAGCACCCAGTTGATCCGCAGCAGCGTGGCGTCTTTGAAAGCCTGCGTCGTGGTGCCCGGGATGTTCAGCGCGACGCTGCCCGTCCAGCCGCTGCTGAAGCCCTCCGAGGCCGCGTACACCGTGCGGTAGAGGACGCGCGCCTGCTCGCGCTGGCCGGGATCGACGACCAATCCGCAGCTGCCGTCACCGTAGGCGGCGGACGTGCCGCCCGCCTGCTGGACCATGGGACGGCGGTTGAAGTCCTCGCGGGGGCGGGGCCGAGTTGCGGCAGGGTCTGTGCGTGGAGCGCGTCGCCCGCCGCCAGGCAGGCGGCGAGGCAGGAGGACAAGGACCGGTGGGACCAGAGGGACAAGCAGGGGGTCATCGTGGTAAGAGGCTGGAAGCGGGAAATTTGGACGTTGGTGCCGGACGAGTGGCGCGGATGCTACCGGAAGCGTTAGATTGAAAACAAGCGCCCATTATTCCTGGAAAAGATCAGCAAGACATGCTGGACGGCAGCCTCGCCCCGGGCGCGGGCACGAACGACGGCAGCCTCCCACGGTATCACGGCCTGCCCGTCGGCGGCCCGCTGCGCGGCTCAACGCCGACACCAACCAGCCGGGCTTTTGCACGAAGAATCCGTGCGGCTGCCACCGCTCCGCCATGGGGTGGATCATCACGACATAGCGGCTTCCGAGGCGTTTGGGCAAACCGGGGCTGGGGTCCGGGACGGGTCAGGGAAAACACTCGACTTTCCGCGAGGGCGGCTCCATGCTGGAAGTCACCCTCGCGCGAATGAGAAAATTCTGCCTCCTCTTGTGTCTGTTCCTGTCGCTTAGCGTCTCCGCCCTGCTCGGCCAGACCGCCGATCCCATCGTGCGTTTCAACACGGTTCTGGGAAACATTGACGTGCAGCTCGACCCCACCGATGCCCCCAACACGGTGAACAACTTTCTGACCTATGTCTATGCCGGATCATACAATTCCAGTTTCATCCATCGCTCGGTGCCCGGGTTCATTATCCAGGGCGGCGGCTATACGTACGACAGCACCAACGGCGCGCAGACGATTGTGGCCAACTCGCCGGTGATTAACGAGTACAAACGCTCGAACCTGCGCGGCACTATCGCCATGGCCAAGCTGAGCAATGACCCCAACAGCGCCACCGACCAGTGGTTCTTTAACCTGGCTGATAACTCCGCCAACCTGAACAACCAGGATGGCGGGTTCACGGCGTTCGGCTCGATTGTCAACACCGATGGCCTGGCCGTGATGGACGCCATCGCGGCATTGCAGGTGATCAACGCCGGCAGCCCTTTTGACCAACTGCCCGTGATAAATTACACGAGCGGCGGTACGGTTACGGGCAACAATCTGGTCCTCGTCAATTCGATCACATTGCTGCCAACGCACTACGGCTTCTTCGACGGCGAGGCGGCGCTGACCAACGCGGTGTACTACCTGGCCTTCTCCAACGGCAATTACTTCGGGTATTACAGTTACCTGAGCGACCCCGCCTACATCTACCACTTCGACTTGGGGTACGAGTACACGTTCGACGCCAACGACGGCCACCGGGGCATCTACCTCTACGACTTCAAAAGCAACGGGTTCTTCTACAGCAGCCCCACGTTCCCGTTCCCATATCTATACGACTTCACCCTGAACTCGGTGGTGTACTACTACGGTGATCCGAGCAATCCCGGGCACTACAACACGAACGGGGTACGCTACTTCTACGTGTTCAGCACGGGCCAGATCATCAGCAAGTAAGCTGCCCGCGCTTCCCGCAGGGGAACGGCTCAAAAGGGGCAAAGGGCACAAAAGAAAAAACGGGACACCTTTCGTCCCTTCCGGTTCCTTTTTGTAATTTCCATGCCCTTCGTAGCTAAAAATCCGCGTGGCTGGACGTTCCCCGCGCCAACGTAGCGACGGCGGCGGTGCGCGTCTCCACCCCCAGCTTGGCCAGGACATGCTCGACGTGCTTGTGCACCGTGCGCGGGCTGATGCCCAGGATCAGCGCGATCTCCGCGTTGCGCTTGCCCGCGCCCAACCAGTGCAGCACCTCCTCCTCCCGCGTCGTCAACACCCCCGCCGGGGCCGCCGCGCGTTGCGCGCCAGTCCGTTGCGCCGCCGCGAACGCGCGCTCGACGTGCGGGCGCAGATGACGCACCAGCGCCGCCTCGGCCGCCGTGAAGTTCCGCGGCCCCGGCCGGCTGATCGCGAACCCGCCGATGCGCCCCGGCCACGACAGCCCGGCGGCGATCTGGTACTCCACCCCGGCGGGCCGGAAGGCCAGCGCGTACAGGTCCGTGCGCCGGAACTGGCGCTGGGAGACCACGTCCGTGGGCTGTAGGACCACGGCGGCGTTTTTGCCGATGAGGTGGTCCACCACGGGGTTCTGCCACAGGTACTGGCGGACCACGGCTTCCAGCTCGGGGACGGGCATCGCCTCCGCGACGGTCGGGGACACGCGGCTCTCCACCTTGCCGGTGGACAGGTCCAGGAAGTCGAAGGTCGCCAGGGTGCCGGGCAGCAGTTCCGCCAGCACGCCGAAGAGGTGGTGGGGAAAGTCCGTGCGGCCGACCGGCGCGTACAGGCGATCCAGCGCCGACAGGAGCGCGTTGACCTCCCGGCTCCGTAGGTGTTGCTCGCCGCTGCTCATCACGCTGGAAAGAAGAACGATGCCTGCCCCTTTGCAGGAGCAACACTACCTTGAGGGCCAACCCCGGGTCAACCGGAAGTCGATGTAGTGCCAGCCATTACGGGTGTTCCGGCCAGCCGCGCCGACGGTGGTCAGGGCCTCGTCACGCCGGCGGCGCGATGGGCGCGGCGATACTCGCCTCCGACAATCCGAACGCCTCCACCAGCGCCGGGGCCAGCGGGGCCAGCCGCGCGCACAGCGCATCGACCCGGCCCGGCAACCCGCGTGCTTCCGCCGGCTCCAGCCGCCCGTGTTCCAGGAACCAGCCGCGCCCTTCCTCCAGGCGGCACAGCGCGAACAGGTCGCGCAGCGCGGCCAACGGCTCGACTAGCGCCGGGTCGGTGACGGCCGCCAGCGCCGCGTTGAAGCGGGCGAGCAGCACGGCCTCCAGGTGTGCGCCCGCCGCGCGGAACAATGCGCCTTGGCCCCGCCCGCTCGCCCCGGTGAGCATCGTCCGCACGCGGTCGGCGAACAGCGCCTCCCAGCGTCCCGGCTCGTCGTCCGGGAGCGGGTCGGCGGCGGGGGTGGAACGTTCCGCTTCGGCCAGCAGGTGGCGGCCGATCCAGAGCATGAGCACGGTGTTGTCGCCCTCGAACGTGGTGAAGATGTCGCTGTCGGCCTTGAGCGCGGGCAGGCGGTTGACGCTCAGGTAGCCCTCGCCGCCGCACGCCTCGCGGCAGGCCTGGAGCGTGCGCGTGCAATGCCACGACGCCCAGGCCTTGATCCCGCCGGCCAGCAGTTCCACCTCCCGCGCGGCGGCGGCATCGACCGTTCCGGCCGCGACCGTCGCCCGGCGGTGGACGAGGTGCTGGTGCGCGAAGTGGACGGCGTAGAGTTCCGCCAGCGGCGGCAGGAGGCGGCGCTGGTGCGTGGGATAATCGAGCAGCGGCGTTTCCTCGCGCGCGCCCGGGGCGCGAAACTGGCGGCGGCGGCGCGCGTAACGCACGGCGATGAGCAGCCCGACCTTGGACGCCCCGATGGCCGCCGCGGCGATGGCGATGCGTCCCCCGACGAGCGCGCTGATCGTGGCGAAGAAGCGCGCGTTCGCGCTGGCGAGGGGACTCGCGTAGGTGCCATCAGCCGTCACGCCGCCTAGGCGGTTTAGCAACGCGTGGCGCGGCAGGCGCACGCCGTCGAACCACAGGCGCGCGTTGTCCACGCCGTTCTCGCCCATCTTCGGGCCGTTGTCCTCAATGCGGATCCCGGGCAGGACGTTTCCCATCTCGTCGCGGATCGGCACGGCGAAAGCGTGGACCCCGTGGTTGCGGCCCTGCGTGACGAGCTGCGCGAACACGGCGGCCACCCGCCCGTCGCGCGCCGCGTTGCCGATGTAGTTCTTGCCCGCGTCGAAGTGGGGGCTGTGCAGGAGGAACCCGCCCGCCGCCGGATCGTAGGTGGCCGTGGTTTCAAGTTCGCGGGCGTTGGAGCCGTGGCCGATCTCGGTCAGCGCGAAGCAGCCGGGCAGGCTCAGATCGGCGGCCCCGGGCAGGTAGCGGCGGGCTTGCTCCTCGTTGCCCAGCAGCGTCAGGCACGCCGTCCACAGGCCGAAGTGGACCGTGAACTTGATGGCCAGGCTGATGTCGTGCTGCGCGATGGTCTCGAACGCCGCGATGAACCCGGGCCAGTCGTCTTGGCCGCCGTACTCGCGCGGGAAGGCGATGGCACCGATGCCTTCGTCGGCCACGAGTTGCAGCCAGCGGGAAGTGAGGGCGCGCTGGTCAGACAGGGACTGTTCCGGCGGCGGCAGGCGGAACTCGGGGCGCGCGAGCATGCCGCGCACGCGCCGGCGCACGG
>CALMAQ010000223.1 GCA_937859745.1 uncultured Verrucomicrobiota bacterium
GAACGCCGGCTCGGGATGGATGCCCGCGCGCGCCAGCAGCGGCAGCGCCTCGGCCCGTCTGGACCTGGAGATCGACGGCGAACTCCAGGCCGACACGGCCATCGACCCCCATCTCGCCCGGCGCAAGGCCCCCAACAGCCTCGTGGCGGGCCAGGCCAACGTGCTCATCTTCCCGGACCTCAACAGCGGCAACATCGCGCAGAAGCTCGTGCAGCACCTCGCCAACGCGCGCTCCTACGGGCAGATCCTGCTCGGGCTCTCCAAGCCCGCCGCCGACATGTCCCGCGGCGCGACGGCCGAGAGCATCCTGGGCGTGGCGGCGATCATCGGCTTGCAAGCCATCGAATACCATTCGGTTTACCGTGACCTGTGAGAAAATGCCGGGGCTTCCCTGCCCAACAACCGAACCGTCACAAACTTCCATTGAACAGGAGCCGGTTGACCCGGTGTCTACGCTACGTCATGAAAACCCAACGTCTCGCCCAGGAGGCCGCCGCGCTCGCCGTGGCCGCCGTCACCACCGCGTCCCTCTTCACCCTCGCGCCCCGCGCGCACGCCCAGCAGCCTCCTCCCCCGCCGCCGCCATCCGCTGCGCCCACGGAGCAGCCGGACATCTTCGACGCCCTGAAAAAAGGGGCCGACAAGCTCCAGAAAGAGGCGCGCAAGACCCGCGAGATCGAGCCGCAACTGCGCGAACTGGTCGAGCGCCAGAAGGACATCGAGCAGCGTGACAAGGAGATCATCCACCAGTTGGAGGAGAGCAAACGGGAGCTGATCGCCGTCCTGTCCAAGCAGCAGGAAGCCCTGGTGAAGCTGGCCAACGTGGTGGAGAAGATGGATCAGCAGTTGAAGGCGCACCCGGTGCTGCCGGTACCGCCCTCGCTGCCCTCGACGGTGGCCACTCCCGCGCCGCCGCCCGCTTCGCTCAAGCCGCCGACCCCGCCCTCCGAGTTCGACGGCCCCAAGCCCAGCACGCCTCTGCCCGCCACGGAACCCTCGGTCAAGCCCTGAGTCAAAGGCGGAGGGGCGGCTGCGCGCCGATGTGAGATGCGAGATGCGGGATGGCGGAGTAAGTTCGTTCATTCCCACCAGAGAGGCTGGATGTCCGCCATCTGCTATCCCGCACCCCACATCCCACATCGGCGCACAGCGCCTTTCCGCCTTCGATGAACTCCGAAACCCCGCGCATCTTCGTCGCCGCTACCCGGCAGAACGATGGCAAGACGACGACCTCGCTCGGGCTGTTCGCGGCGTTCAAAAAGCGGCTGGGGCGCATCGGCTACATCAAGCCGGTCGGCCAGCGGTTCGTGGAGGTCGAGGGGATGCAGATCGACGAGGACACGATGCTCATGGAAAACACGTTCCAGGTGCAGGTGCCCCTGGCGGACATGAGCCCCATCGCCATCGAACCCGAGTTCACCCGGCGCTACATCGAGCACGCCAACAACGACTTCCTCGTCAAGCGCCTGCAACACTCCTTCGACCGGACGGCCTGGGAAAAGGATTTCGTCATCATCGAAGGCTCGGGCCACGCGGGCGTGGGCAGCGTGTTCGACCTGTCCAACGCCCGGGTGGCCAAGTTGCTCGGGGCGAAGGTCGTCATCGTCAGCGGCGGGGGCATCGGCAAGCCCATCGACGAGCTGGCGCTCAACAAGGCGCTCTTTGACCAGGAGGGCGTCGAGATCGCCGGGGTCATCCTCAACAAGGTGCTGCCCGCCAAGCGCGACTACATCGAGGACTTCGCGCGGCGCGGGCTGGCCCGGCTGGGCATCGACCTGCTCGGCACGGTGCCCGACGAGCGGATGCTCGCCGCGCCCGAATTGACGCAGATCAGCGAGATCATCGACGGAGAATTCCTCCACGCCCCGGGCGACCTGCGGCGGCGCGTGCAGCACGTCATGATCGGCGCGATGAGCAGCGGGCACGTCGTCGAGGAGTTCCGCCCGGGCACGCTCGTCATCACGCCCGGCGACCGCGAGGACATCATCCTGGCCGCGCTTTCCAGCCATTCCCTGCACTCGCCCGCCGCGCCGCCCGACGAACCGGGCAGCGCCGAGCCCGGCAGGGAGTCGATGGTCGTGGGGGTTGTGCTCTCGGGCAACCTGCGGCCCCACAACAGCATTCTGGACATGATCCGGGCCTCGGACGTGCCTGTGATGGCCTCGCCGCTGGACAGCTTCACGGTGGCGAGCAGCATCCATTCGATGACCGTCAAGACGCTGCCCGGCGACACCGAGAAGATCGACAAGATCCAATCGCTGATCGAACAGTACGTCGAGGTGGACCGCCTGCTAGGAAAGCTGCGCTGAGCGTGATCCGGCGGCCTCGGTGAACGCTTGCACCAGCCGCCGCGTGTTCACTTCGGCCAGGAAGTTCGCCGCCACCCAGGCACGGCCGTTCGCTCCCAGCCGCGCGCGCAGAGCCGCGTCGTCCGCCAGCCGTTCCACCGCGTCGGCGAGCGCGCCCGGGTCGGCGGGATCGACGATCAGGCCGGTCTCGCCGCCACGGACGGCTTCCGCCGCGCCGCCCGCGGCGCTCGAAACAACCGGCAGGCCGTGGGCCATCGCCTCGGGGACCACGTTGGGCAGTCCGTCGCGGTCGCCCTGCGAATCGACGATGCCCGTGTGCCAGAACGCTCACCCCGCAGTTCGACGCGGTCCGCCAAGCCCGCCGCCGCGATCTGCGCCGCCAGCGCCGCGCGCAACGGCCCCTCGCCGATGATCCGCAGCCGGAACGGCCGTCCCCGGCGGGCCAGTTCGCGGCAGGCATCCACCTGGTGCCGCTGGCCCTTCTTTTCCACCAGCCGACCCACCGATAGCAGCCGCACCTCCCGCCCCCGGAGGTCCGCGGGCGGCGCGGGTGGCGGCGGCAGCGCGGATAGGCCCCGGCGGGCCAGGACGATCTCCGCCCGCGTCCCGGGGAACCGCTGGCGCAGGGAACGCACGTTGGCCTCGGTCGTCGTGTGGACAAATTGCGCCGCCGCCAGCTTGGCGGGTAAGAGGGGGTCGCCGCCGTGCCGATGCAGGTCGTAGGCGTGCCCACCGAAGGAAAAAGGACGGCCGCAGAGTTCCCCCAAGACCGCCGCCACCGTCGCCGGTGCGGTCGCCCAGGCCCCGTGGAACACGTCGATCCCGCGCCGCCGGAACTCCCGCGCCCTCGCCAGGGCAAACAGGGTGCCCCACAGCGTCATGAACCAGCCCTCCGCGTGGCGCGGCCGGTGGCGCAGGAGCAGGCGCAACCCGCCTGCCACCAGGGACGGGCGGCGCGCGAGCTCGTACGCCGTCCCGGCCGCCATCGCCGCCAGCAGACGCCAACGCCCCCCGGCACGCACGACAGTCAGGCCCCCGGGCGGCGGCGGAACGTCGGACGCCCGGCGAAAATCCAGGCAGGGATGGACCTCCACGGAGACGCCGTGCGCCGCGATGCCGAGCATCTCGCGCTCGATGAACGTCTGCGAGGGCGTCGGGTACCGCATCACGAAGTAGGCGATTTTCATGGGGCGGCGCGTCCCGCACCGTAGCAAAGAACCTGCTGGCCACCCGCATTTTTGTCGCCGGACGACCAAGAAATCTGCATCCTTTTTTCCGGTGGCTGACGAATCATCTGTGCGTCGTTATTTCGGCGGCGGACCCAGCGATTTATTTGCATGCTCACTTCCTCTCCTGCCCGCGACGAAGCCCAAGAAATTGAACTCCTAGAAAACACGGGTCGTGGTGATCGCGCCAGCTTCCGGCTGCTCTACGAGCGGTATTCCGGCGTGCTCTTTTCCACCGCCTATCAGGTGTTGAACGATCAGGCGGAGGCCGAGGACGTGCTCCAAGACGTGTTCGTGCAGATCTGGGACAAGGCCAAACTCTACGACCGCACCCGGGGCAAGCCCCTGACGTGGGCGCTGACGCTCACGCGCAACAAGTCCATCGACCGCCTGCGCTCCGCCCAGCGCCGCCACCGGCTCAAGGACGAGGTCGAGAAGGAGACCGCCGCCGGAGGGCAGCGCAACGGCACCAGCACCACCCAAACCGGGGCGGACTCGGTCGAGCAGGTCTACGCGCTGGAAAAGACGCGCATCATCCGCCACGCCGTGTTGCAGCTTTCCACCGAGCAAAGACAGGCCATCGAAATGGCCTTCTTCGGTGGCTTGACGCAGAACGAGATCGCGCTGGAACTCCGCGAGCCGCTGGGCACCGTCAAGGCGCGCATCCGCCGGGGGATGATCAAGCTCAAGGACATCATTGAGCCCCGCCTCTGAGGGGTTCCAATCCGTCCGCCGTGGCAGCCACGGCGGACTTTTTTTGCCGGGCTGTGCCCGGCAACGTTGTGTCAGGCAACGGCTCAGCGAAAATCATTAGCGGTCGCTTGCTATTCGTTGACGGCGGGTTGACCATTTTCGGAGTCCGCCGACCGTACCTGTAGCGGATTCGTCCGTACACCGGACCCCCGATGGCTTCGAGATTCCTCGACTGCTTTCGCGTCGCGCCGACGCACCATCCGCTCCTCCCGCCAGCCGATCTCTCCGCCAGGAGATAACGCTTTTCCAAACTCCAGCCCGACCTACGCCCATGCACGAAGACCACGACGACCTCCAGCCCGACGATCCACTCATCCCGGACGACGCCCAGTCCATCGAAGATTCCCCGTTCAACCTCCTCAGCCGCCGCGAGTTCATCGCTGGCACCAGCGCCGTCGGCGCGGGGCTGCTGGCCTCGCAGTGGTTTGGCCCGCTGGACCGCGCCTTCGCGGAAGACGCTGGCAGTGCCGCAGGCGGCGCGCCCACCGGCGCGGAGACCGTCGGCCTGACGCTCAAGATCAACGGCAAGGACCAGACGCTCCAGGTCGATCCCCGCACGACGCTCCTCGACGCCCTGCGCGAGCGGCTCCAGTTGACCGGCACGAAGAAAGGCTGCGACCACGGCCAGTGCGGAAGCTGCACGGTGCTGGTCAACGGCCGCCGGGTGAACTCCTGCCTCGCGCTGGCGTTGCAGCACGAGGGCGACGAGATCACGACCATCGAAGGGCTCGCCCAAGGCGAGGAACTTCATCCCGTGCAGGCTGCGTTCATCAAGCACGACGGTTTCCAGTGCGGTTACTGCACGCCGGGCCAGATTTGCTCGGCCGTCGCGTGCATCCAGGAAGGCCACGCCACCAACGACGCCGAGATCCGCGAGTGGATGAGCGGCAACCTGTGCCGCTGCGGCGCGTACAACGGCATCGTCGCCGCCGTCCGGGAAGCGGCGGGCCAGATGAAGGCCTGATCCCGGCCCCTCAAAACACACCTAAATCTCCGCATGAACCCAATTACCTACACCCGCGCGGCCGACCCCGCCGCCGCTACGCAGGAACTGTCCGCCAGCCCGAAAACCCGGCTGCTCGGCGGCGGCACGAACCTCTTGGACCTGATGAAGATGGGCGTCGAAACGCCCGACCGCCTCGTGGACGTGACCCGCCTGGACCTCGCCAAGGTCGAGGAACTGCCCGACGGCAAGGGTGTCCGCATCGGCGCGCTGGCCCGCAACTCGGACCTGGCCGAACACCCGCTCATCAAGGAGCGTTATCCCGTGTTGAGCGAGGCCCTCCTTGCCGGGGCCAGCCCGCAGCTTCGCAACATGGCCACCACGGGCGGCAACCTGCTCCAGCGCACCCGCTGCTACTACTTCTACGACCCCGCCTTCGCGCAGTGCAACAAGCGCCAGCCCGGCAGCGGCTGCGCCGCGCTGGAAGGCTACAACCGCATCCACGCGATCCTCGGCCAGAGCAGCGAGTGCATCGCCACCCATCCTTCGGACATGTGCGTGGCCATGGCCGCGCTGGACGCCGTCGTGCGCGTGCAGGGCCCCAAGGGCGAAAGGGAGATTCCCTTCGCGGAGTTCCACCGCCTGCCCGGCGACCACCCCCCGACCGACCCCACCCACCACCACCACCACCTCCTCACCGCCGTGCACCAGCCCGCCGCGCCCTGGGCGAAGAAATCGCACTACCTGAAGGTGCGCGACCGCGCGAGCTACGCCTTCGCGCTGGTCAGCGTGGCCGCCGCGCTGGAAACCGAGGGCGGCAAGATCAAGACCGCACGCGTGGCCTTGGGCGGCGTCGCCCACAAGCCCTGGCGCTCCCACGAGGCCGAGGAAAAGCTCGTCGGCGCGGAGCCGACCGCCGAGAACTTCAAGCTGGCCGCCGACGCCGCCATGAAGCACGCCAAGGGCTACAAATATAACGACTTCAAGGTCGAACTGGCCAGGCGCTCCATCGTCCGCGCGCTGGGCAACGTCAGCGGCACCCAGGTTGTCTGATCCTCCATCCCTCTTTATTCCCAACATGGAAACCCAATCTCTCATCGGCGCACCCGTGGACCGCACGGACGGACGCCTGAAAGTCACCGGCGGCGCGCGTTACTCGGCGGAAGTCAACCTGCCGAGGCTCGTCTACGGCGTCATCATCCACAGCACGGTCGCCCACGGCACCGTCGTCAGCATGGACACGGACGCAGCGGAGAAGGCTCCGGGCATCCTGGCGGTGTTCACGCCCTTCAACATGCCCAAGCTGCCCAAGCAATCGTCCATGGGCGTCGGGGCCAGCCCGGCCTCGCGCAAGCTCAGCCTGTTGCAGGACGCGGACGTGCATTACGCCCTCCAGCCCATCGGCGTCGCGGTGGCCGACACGCTCGAACGCGCACAGTACGCGGCCTCGCTCGTGCGCGTGAAATACGACGAGAAGCCGCCGGTCACGGGCCTCGTCACCAACATGAAGGAGTCCTTCGACCCCAAGAGCATCGGTGGCGGCGAGAAAAAGCCCTCCGACTCCTCGGAGAAGAACCCTGACGCCGCCCTCAACGGTGCGCCCGCGCGCATCGACTACGTCTACCAGACGCCCATCGAGAACCACAACCCCATCGAGCCCCACGCGACCATCGCCTCGTGGGACGGTGACCATCTAACTCTTTTCGACGCCACGCAGGGCATCTTTACCGCTCGGGGCCGCGTGGCCGGGCTGTTCGGGCTGCACGACGAGAACGTGCGCGTGGTGTGCCACTACGTTGGCGGCGGGTTCGGTTCCAAGGGGCCGGTGTGGTCGCACACGATGCTCGCCGCCATGTGCGCCAAGCAGGTAAAACGGCCGGTCAAGATCGCCATCGAGAGGATGCAGATGTTCAACAACACGGGCAGCCGTCCGCACACCTACCAGAGCTTCGCCGCCGGAGCGGACAAGGACGGCAAGCTGCTCGCGCTCAAGCACGACAGCATCTCCAACACGTCGGACTTCGACGAGTTCACCGAACAGGCCGCGGCCACCACGCGGATGCTCTACACCTGTGAGGACATCCAGACGACGCACCGGCTGGTGCGGCTCAACGTCGGCACGCCCAGCTTCATGCGCGCGCCCGGCGAGGCGAGCGGCACCTTCGCGCTGGAGAGCGGCCTGGACGAACTGGCCCGCGAGTTGAAGATGGACCCCATCGAACTGCGGCTGAAGAACTACGCCGAGGAGGACCAGGAAAAGAAGAAACCGTACTCCAGCAAGAGCCTGCGCCAGTGCTACGAGCAGGGCGCGGCGAAGTTCGGCTGGGACCGCTACAAGGCGAGTCCGGAGCCGCGCAGCGTGCGCGACGGCAAGTGGCTGGTCGGCTACGGCATGGCGACGGCGGTGTATCCCGCCAACCGCAGCCAGTCCAACGCCAGCGCGCGGATCAACGCCGACGGCACGGCGCTGGTCCTCGCGGGCAGCCAAGACCTCGGCACGGGCACCTGGACCGTCATGGCCCAGATCGCCGCCCAGACCCTCGGGCTGCCCATGGACAAGGTGCGCTTTGAACTGGGCGACAGCCTGCTGCCCAAGACGCCGGTCAGCGGCGGCTCGCAAACGGCGGCCAGCACGGGCAGCGCCGTCCAGGCGGCGTGCGAAGCGCTGGTCAAGAAGGTCGCGGATCTGGCCGTGGCGGACGAGAAGTCGCCCCTGCACGGCGCGAACGCGGCGGATGTGGTCGCGGGGGAAGGCAAGCTCTCGCTCAAGGACGATTCATCCAAGGGCGAGTCCTACGCGGCGCTGCTCACGCGGGCGCGGGTGCCCGGGGTGGACGCCAAGGCGGACTCCAAGCCGGGCGACGAGAAAAAGGAATACGCGATGTACAGCTTCGGCGCGCAGTTCGCCGAGGTGCGCGTCAACGAGGACACGGGCGAGGTCCGCAAAGGACTTCTGCTGCTCCTGGTAGGTGCCGCC
>CALMAQ010000224.1 GCA_937859745.1 uncultured Verrucomicrobiota bacterium
TGGGAATTGGCATTGGCAGATGGAGCCAAAAATCCATCGAACGTAGCATTGTTCCCCTCCGCAGAAACGGCATACGAGCCAGCGTGGTCAGAAAACGAATATTTAGGATTATACCGGAGAATCGTTTGGGGAAAACTTCAAGGTTGGGATGATCCGTTATGGATGGTTTACGACCACCATACGAACACTGCCGAGCGTTTACAAAGCTGGTTACATTAACTTTCGCAGAACACGCGAAACTTTGCCTTTTGGAAATTTATAACCCTACACATTATCGATTTAGACATAAACCATCTGCCTGGATCTTCAAATTTAACTTTCCCGATCCGTTGCCGCCAGCGAGAAGGTTTGTCGCCACCGCGTCGCCGACCAAGCGTTCCACCGCATCGCGCAAGGGGCGCGCACCGAGCCGTGGGTGGTAGCCGACCCGAACCAGAAAGTTGAGCACATCCTCGCCGGCATCGATCCGGTGCCCGCGCGCGGCGTAGAACGCAATTTCCTCTTCCAACCGCAGCCGGGCGATTTCCACCTGCACGTCGTAGGTCAGACGGTTGAACACCAGCTTTTCCGTCACGCGGGCGTAGAGTTCCGGGCGGAGCGACTGTTGGGCGCGTGTGAGCACGTGCCGCTCCATCGTGGTGTAGGCGGAGTGGTGTAGGCCCATGACTTCTGCGGAGCCCAGGTTGCTCGTCATCACGATGTAGCAGCGGCTCAGGTCGAGCGTGTTACCGGCGGCCTGCGCTTCACCGAAACCAACAGCGGCGAGGATTCGGAAGGTTCGGTCTGGGGCATGGAAGGCTCGTCCTTCTTTGCCCTGATCGCGGGGGCCGCCGTGTCCGTCGGCATCATGCTGCTGATGTTCACCTCGATGGGCGCATCGTTTAGCGCGTCGGCTGGGGTGGCAGCAGTGCCCTTGGCGCTCACGCTCACCTACGTCTTCGGCTTCAAGAACGGCCGACCGCCCGGCTACGCGTTCGACGTGCTCGAACTCGCCGTCGTCGGCCGTCACTGGGCACCGGACGCGCGGCGGCAGCCGCGGCACTTTTCCCTGGAAAAATAAGCACCCTCTTCTCTCTCCATGCTCGAACAGGCTCCCAACGGATTCTTTGCCCACGGCCTCCTGGTTTTCGGCTCGCTCGACAGAGGCGGGATCGTCGCCAAGGGCTTTACCTTCGAGGCTCCCGATTTCCAAAACGCGGACGACCTGGAACTCAACCGTTTCCACGATCAGATCGCGTTGCTCCTGGCGACCCTCGGGGCCAACCAGCGCCTCCAAGTGCAGTGGTACTGCGACAGCGACTATCGCCAGGAACTGCTGCGCTACCGCGAGCAAACGCAGGCCAGCGACAACGCGTGGACGCGCCGCTGCCGCAACGAGCGTTTCCTGCGTTACTGGAACGCCATGAAGGAGCGCAAGCTGCGGCGCGAAAAACTCACGCTTTTCCTGAGCCGCCGGATCGAGGCCGGTCCCGGCATCAAACTCACCGGAGCGGCATTGCAGAATTACTACGACAAACTCCTGACTGAACTCTCCGGTGAGTTCGAGCAGTTCCACGAGCTGGCCTCTTCGATCTTCACCGGCCAAGGCGCGCGCGTGCTGCCGATGGGCGACGCCGAGCACTTTCGCAACTTCCACCGCTTTTTAAACCCCGCCGTCACGGCGCGCTTCGACTACGACCCGCTCGCCACGTTCCGCCCGGAGAAATCCATTCAGGAAAACTGCTGGCTTTCGGAATGCGTGGGTCTGCCGGATTCAGGCTTTTTCATGGACGGCCACTACCATGCCATCCTCACGCTTCGCCAGTGGCCCAAGGGCACGTTCCCGGGCCTCATCCGCCGCCTGACGGCGCAGCGCATCCTGGACTACTCGATCACCGTCAACGTCGCGCCGCTGCCGGTGCGCGCGGAAATCCTCAGGGAGGAGAAGGCGCACGACCGGGTTGCCGGTGACTACGCGGCCGAAAAGCGCGTGTCCTTCCTCTCCGTGCTGGCGAAGAAGGAGCGCAAGATCAAGGCGCTCATGGACGGGGTGACGCTGCCCTTCAACACGCTTTTTATCGTGCGGGTCTGGGAGCGCTCGCGCGAAGGATTGGCAGCGAGCACGGCGGCCATCAAGAGCGCGATCAACTCCATGAACGGCGCGCAGTATTTCGAGGCCAACGTCGCCACGACGACCAAAAAACTCTTCTACATGAGCTGGCCCGGCTGGGCCTGGGGCAAGTACACCGCGCACGGTCTCTATGCCGAGAGCCACTACCTGCCCGACCTGCTGCCATTTTCCAGCACGTTCACCGGACACCTCGCCACGGCGGAGGCCATCTACGACGGCGACGAGCAGAATATCGTCGGCATCAAGACGTTCTCGGGCGAGGCCGGGAACGTGAGTCCCCAGCACGCGGTGGTCCTCGGCATGTCGGGTGCCGGCAAATCGGTCAACATGTGCGACCTGCTGACCCAGACCGAGCCTTATTATCACTACACAGTGCTTATTGAGGAAGGGCTTTCCTACGGCATCTACACACAGACCGTGGACTCGGGCGTGCAGCCCATCATCCTCCAGCCGGACGGCACGCTGACCCTCAATTATCTCGATACCCAGGGGTTGCCGCTTTCTTCATTGCAACTGGCCACCTGCACGGCGCTGGTCTGCCGGATGATCGGCGAGGCAGCCGACGCGGACCGGCAGGCACTGCGCCAGGCGCAGGTCGGCAAATACCTCCAGCAACTCTACGAGGATGCCTTTCAGGATTGGAGCAACGCGCACCCCCTCCAGATCCAAGAGGTCGCCCGCGAGGCGTTGGCCATCAACCGCTACCGCCGTGAGCGGATGCAGCCAGGGGCCACCCTCCTGGACGCCTACGCGGAATTGCGCGACCTGCGCGCCAGCACCGAGCGCGGGGACGAGGCGGAAGCGTTCCTGCGTTCGTTCGAGGAAGGCGAAGTCGTCCGCTTTTTGAAGGAGCCATCCACCCAGAAGGAAGTGATGCGCGTGGCGTTCGCGCGCTTTACCCCAGAGCAATACCCGACCCATTCCATGCTCCAGGAAAGCATCCAGCTCGGCAGCTATTCGGAAACCAACCGAGAAGCCGTCAGCCAGATGGCCGAAATGCTCCTGCCGTGGTGCCGCCACGGAGCCTATGGCGCGCTCTTCGACGGAACTTCCAACGTGTCGCTGACGGGCCGAATCGCGCACTTTGAACTCGGCTATATCCCCGACGCCGCGCGGGATCTCAAGACCGCCGCAGGCTTTCTGATCGCCAACTACACCCGCCAGCACATCGTGACGCTGCCGCGCGCGCTACGAAAGCGCATCGTCTACGAGGAGGTGGCTCGCTTCATGGACATTCCCCCGCCCTACTTTGGACCACTTCCTATGATCATCGCCGCCTTCCCAACCTACACCCAGGTGTTGCCGGGTTTCGAGCAGGCCATCAGTGGCCTGCGTAACAGCCTGCTGCCTATCATGAGCGTGCTCATGATCGCCAGCCTCGTCGGCGTGGCGAAAGAAGGCTACCGCGCCATTCTCTTCCACCTCATTTTGCTGACGATCCTCGTGGGTCTCGCCGCCAACTGGCAACCTTGGTTTCAACAGGCTTCGACGGCGGTGAGCGCGACGTTCACAGGCGACCAGTACGACATCGCCAAACAAACCGAGCGCTACCTCGTCCGGCTCCAGGTCAAAGCGGAGCAGAAGGACTCCGACGAGGGTTACGTGGAAGCATTTTTCCGCGCCATCATGGCCGGGGCGCTCCTGCTCCTGGGCTACATCACCAAGGGCATCGTGCTGTTGTTTCTGGTCTTGCAGAAAATCCTCCTGACCTTCGCTTACGCCCTATCACCGATTTTCGTGGGTTTCTTCGCCCTGCGCTCCACCCGTGGCATCGCCGTGAATTACCTGATGACCACGGTGGGGCTGATCAGTTGGCCGCTGGGCTTCGCGCTGAGCGCGTGCGGCACCTACGGGCTGGTGCAGTTCTTCGGCAATCTCGGTTTCTTTTCGGTTGCCGGAAACGTGCTGACGCTCAACGAGGCTTTTTTCGCCCTGCTCATCATCGCGGTCTGGCTCCTGGTCTCGACCATCATCTCACCGGTCATCATTTCCAGGGTCATGGCCACCGGTGCCCAGGCCGGTTCCGCGTTGCTCTCCGGCGTCGCCAACACCGTGGCCGCCGCGACGGGTGCCGCGGTCACGACCGGCGCGTCGCTGGTCGGCGGCGCGGCCGTCGCGGGTGCGGGAGGAGTCACGGCAGCGGGCGGAAGCGCGCCGGCGGCGAGTGGCGCGAGCGCCTCCAGCGGATCGACCGGCGGTGGGTCTTCGGGCGTCAGCGCGGCGTTGCGCGCCGCGACCGGAGCCATGCTCGGAGGCGGGG